>JAFTMM010000046.1 GCA_017452405.1 Clostridia bacterium
ATTTTTTCTAGCGTGTTTGTTTTTAAAGATTTATCTTGCTGCAATAATTTCAATTTCTACGAGAGCGCCGGCAGGGAGATTGGAAACTTCAACGCATGATCGTGCGGGAGATTCTTCGCCAAAAACTGTTGCGTACAGCGCGTTTACCTTGCCAAAGTCGGCAATATTTTTGATGAATACCGTGGTCTTAACGACGTTTTTTGCATCAAGTCCTTGCGAGGTAAGCAACGCTTTGACGTTTTTAAGAACCTGCTCAGTCTGTCCTTCCACGTCGGTTGCAACGATTTTACCCACGGCGGGGTCGATTGCAATCTGACCGGAGAAGAAAATAAGTCCGTTTATTTCTACGCCCTGCGAGTAAGGTCCGATAGGCGCAGGCGCGTTTTCCGTATAAAGTATTTTTTTCATAGCGAATTACTCCTTATTATAAAACTTTTAATCCTTCTTTGATTAACGCTTGCGCTACTCGTTCACTGTGCTCTTTACCGCCGACTTCGCAACCGATATGCAGGATGGTTTCGTTAAACTCAAGTTCGGCGTGCGTACGGTCGTAGGTGATGGAAATAACGTTAGCGCCTTCTCTTGCGAGTATATGCGAAACTTTTTCCAGCATACCGGGCTTGTCTTGAAGCTGAATAGAGAACTCTATTTTGCGTCCTCTGCGCACAAGACCTTGTTCGATAATCTTTCCGATAGTAGATACGTCGATATTACCGCCCGACAGAAGGCAAGCGACTTTCTTGCCCTTAATATTCAGCTTGCCCGAAAGGATAAGCGCAAGGGTAGTAGCTCCAGCAGGTTCAACGATCATCTTTGTTCTTTCAATAAGGTGAATAATTGCCGAAGCAATGTCACCGTCGCTAACGGTCATTACGTCGTCAACGTACTCGTTTATCACGTCAAGCGTCACGGAGCCGGGATTTTTAACTGCAATACCGTCTGCAATCGTATAGATATAATCAAGCGAGATGTGCTTTTTTTCTTTGAAAGACAGCGCAATTGCAGGCGCGCCCTCCGATTGTACGCCGATTACGCGACAATTCGGGTTTATGGACTTGACGGCGCAAGCAACGCCGGCAACGAGTCCACCTCCTCCTGCGGGAACTATTACCATATCAAGGTCGGGAACGTCCTCAAGCATCTCGATTCCGATAGTGCCTTGCCCTGCGATAACGTCCTCGTCGTCGAAAGGATGAATGAAAACCGCACCCTCTTCTTTTTCAATTTCTCTTGCCCTGCGGTAGCTGTCGTCGTAGTAGTCGCCGTAAAGCTCGACTTTTGCGCCGTAACCCTCGGTAGCTACGATTTTAGCGATAGGCGTGGTCTTGGGCATTACGATAGTTGCTTTAACGCCCATAGCCGTTGCGGCGTACGCGCAACCCTGCGCGTGATTTCCTGCGCTGGACGCAACGATTGCTTTAAGATTACCGCTTTCGTGGAGCTTGGCGATTTTGTTATAAGCGCCACGAACCTTGAACGAGCCGGTTTTCTGCATATTTTCGCACTTGAGATAAACGTCACCGCCCGTTATTGCGGAAAACGTCGTTGAATAGTCAAGTGGCGTCTTCTGTACGACTGACGCAAGTCTTTCTTTCGCTTCAATTATCTTCTGAAAGTCCATAATATTTCCTAATAAAAATTCGATTCCCATATATTATCCTAATTTTAGCAAAGAATGTCAAATAAATTAAGTGGGTTGGCACATTTTTTCGCCCTTGACAAAAGCTTGCGCAATATGTTATTATCTTTTTATGGGAATAATTACCGAAATTAGCTTACAAAAACGCAATAAAAGCCGTGCTAACGTATACGTGGACGGCGAGTTTGCAGTTGCGCTCGAAACCGTAACGTTACTCGAACGTGGACTGAAAAAAGGCGAACAAATTGACTTGGATAAGCTGAAAATTATTGCTGAGGAAAGCGACAAAGAAGGCGCATTCCGACGAGGAATTAACTATCTATCCAAACGTTCGCGTACTATAAAGGAAATAAGCGACTATCTTGAAGGAAAAGGATATTCCGAATTAGCCGTTAATCACGCGATAAATAAACTCACCGAATACGGCTATCTTGGGGATGAAGAGTTGGCGCAATCGCACGTTGGAGTTTACGGCGCGCGTAGGGGTAAAAAACGCATTAGGCAGGATTTGCTTCGTCGTGGAGTGGATAGAGAACTCGTTGAGTCTGCAATCGGAGAACTTGGCGATCAGCGGGACGTTGCTTTAGCCCAGGCGGAAAAGTATTTGAAAAGCCGTGAGTTTGACAGCCGAAAACTGTCTGCTCATCTTATGAGTAAAGGGTTCGAGTGGGAAGATATAAATTACGTAATCCGCGCGCTTGGAGGAAAAGAAGAATGATAAAAGTATATTCGACAAACCAAATCCGTGATGCGGAAAGAAAGGCGATAGACGGCGGAGTAAGCGAGGACGAACTTATCGAACGCGCGTCAAAAAAACTGTGTGAAGAAGTTCTTAACGTCAAAGGTAATAACGTAGCAATTTTTGCAGGCGGTGGCAATAACGGTAGCGACGCTCTTTCTCTTGCGCTTCTTTTGCGTGATTTAAGAAACGTTACCGTATATACCTGCTCAAATCACCGTAATATCTATAATGAAAATAGGCTGAAAAAAATCAACTCTTTTGGGGCTATAGTGCGCCCTATGGAGGAGTGTGATCTGTCTGATACGGACGTCGTAATAGACGGAATTTTCGGCATAGGTCTTACCCGAAATATAGAAGGGGAATTAAAAACCGTAATTGAAAAAATTAACGAAAGCAAGGCTTACGTCATCGCCGTTGACGTTCCGAGCGGACTTAACGCCGACACGGGGAAGGTGATGGGCGTAGCGGTCGAAGCAGATAAAACCGTGACGTTCTCCGGAATCAAACAAGGGCTTATAATTTCGCACGGGCGTAACTATTCAGGCGAAATTGTCGTTGCTGATATAGGGTTTGAAGCTTCGGAAGCGGACTCGGAAATAGTCGAGGCGGAGGATATTAAACTTCCAAAGCGTAAAACCGTATCACACAAGGGAAACTACGGGAACGTAAAAATCATAGCAGGTAGCCCTACTATGATAGGGGCGAGTATCTTAGCTCACGAGTCGGCTTTGTCGGCGCTTAGAAGCGGAGCGGGTTATGCAACGTTGTGCGTCCCTGAATCACTCATATCCGTCTATCAAACACGAATTAAGGAAGAATTACTCTTTATTATGCCTGACATAGTAGGCAAAATCACATATAATGAGCGCATTTTGGACGAAATTATGACGAAAACGTCCTCAATCGTGATTGGTATGGGGCTTGGCAAAAATTTTGATATTATCAAAATAATCTCGTATCTTGCAAAAAACTTTGACGGTACGCTCGTAATTGACGGCGACGGATTGAACGCATTATCTGAAAACATTAGCGCAATAAATGACCATAAAGCAAAGATCATACTCACCCCTCACGCCGGCGAATTTATACGCCTTTACGGCGATTACGACAAACCAGACGTAGAAGCGGTAAAGGAGTTTTCAAAGAAAATCGGCGGAGTCGTAGCAATGAAAAGCGCAACGACGATTATATGTGACGGAGAAAAAATTTACTTGAATACAACGGGTTCTCCTGCTATGGCAAAGGCAGGTAGTGGTGACGTTCTTGCTGGCATGATAGGCGCATTTTCCGCAACGGTTGATCCACTTACGGCTACGCTTCGTGGTTGTTTTGCTTTTGGCAAAGCAGGCGAGAGAGCGGAGAAAATTCGTGGAAGTTACTCCGTTTTAGCTTCGGACATAATCAGCGAAATCTAACAAAATTTTTGTTTAGTTATTAAATCATAGTAATCTTAAATACTCAATCACCATATCGTTATCCGAGGCATATAATAAGCTATTATGGGTGACGATATTTCTTTTTGCGAACTTAGAAAAAAGGAAGTGGTAAACGCCGCTGACGGAACGAAACTCGGTCATATCGTGGATATGATTATCTCGGTAGAAAATAAAAAAGCGCTTGGCTTAGTTGCGCCCGTCAAAAAAGGCGGTTTCTTTTCTAAGGAACAAAATCTTTTTATTCCGCTTGAGTGTATAATTAAGATAGGTGAGGACGTTATTCTTATCGATATGTCCTCACCCGGTGATCGCAAAGATGACGATAAGCATGACGACGATTGCAGGGGAAAATGCAAATTATACGATTAATTCTATTGACTTGACACGGCGCTGTATAAATGGTACAATCATAGGCGAAAGGAGTACGCCCTATGAAATGCAACAAATGCGGTTGTCTGGACAGTAAAGTTATCGATTCAAGATTAAACGAGGAAGGTACGAGTATTCGCCGTCGTCGCGAATGTTTGGGTTGCGGAAAACGCTTCACGACTTACGAGGTAATAGAAAGCATACCCGTGCTTGTGGTTAAAAGAGACGGCGCGCGACAGACTTTCGATACGGAAAAAATCCGCAGAGGAATTATCAAGGCGTGCGAAAAGCGTCCGGTAACGGCAGAGCAGGTTAATTCCGCAGTTGATCGTATTGAGAAGCAGATATATAACACGCTCTTGCAGGAAATCAGTTCCAAACAAATAGGCGAGCTTGTAATGCTTGAACTCAAAAATATTGACGAAGTGGCGTACGTGCGCTTTGCATCCGTATATCGCGATTTCCGTGACGTAACTACTTTTGTGGAATTTATAGGCGATCTCGAAAGGATAATTAAGGAAGAAAAAGTCGTGCCTAAGGACGAAAACAAGTGAAAGAGACCTTTTTTGCGGAAAAAAACGCAATGCTTTCAGGCATCCTTTCTTTGCGCTATCCTTGGCTTAATAAGTCTAAAATTCAGCGCCTTATTACGGGAAAGAACGTTAAATTGGACGGCGCGCGAGTTAGCGCGGACGCTAAAGTAGCAAAGAACGCAGAGCTTGAAGTGTTTCTGCCCGCGACTTTTGAGGCGGAAAAAATTGAAGTCGTATATTTGGACGAAAACGTGGTCATTGCGGACAAGCCGGCTCATACTGATTCGGTAACGGCTCTGCCTAAAATGTTGGAGAAAGAATACGGCACGCTTTATCCGGTGCATAGACTTGATACTAATACGACGGGAATTGTAGTGCTTGCGCGCGGACATAAAACGCGGGTGGAACTTGAACTTGCTTTTAAACGCCGAGAAGTCCACAAAAAATATATAGCAACGGTGGTTGGAACGCCCAAAAAGAGTAAAGGCGTTATGAGCGGTTGGCTAATTAAAGACTCTGCAAGTGGAATAGTTCGGGTAAGTAACGTTCGCCTAGCAGGTGGTTTGGAAGCCGTAACCGAATACGAGGTGATAAGTAGCGAGGACGGTCTGAGTGAAGTGGAGCTTTTACCGTTGACGGGCAGAACTCATCAGCTTCGCGCGCAATTAGCGCATCTCGGATGTCCCATTCTTGGCGACGGAAAGTATGGCGATTTTAATGAAAACAAAAGGCGGGGTGTAAACGTGCAACAGCTTCGCGCCGTAAGTATTAAGTTTAATAACGTGGGTGGAATAGTGAATTACCTTAAAGGTAGGGAGTTTGAAGTCAAAAGATGAAGAAAAAAGAATTCAAAAGATCCGAACTTTCTGCGCGCGAACGTAAAGAATTACGCAGGCAAAACGAGGCGAAAGCGCAGGGCATAGTAAGCGAAGATGAGAAGGAATATAAGGAAAAAAAGGCGAAAATTTATTTCGTCCTTTTTCTAATCGTTGCTGTTATATTTATCTCTACGGGCATAGCCGTTCCTACTTATATGTCGTGCAATTATATGTTTGAGCGCAATCCCGTAGCGGTAATTAAGCTCGACGCCGGTGGCAAAACTTTTGAAATGAAGTACGAACTTTTTGTGACCGATTGTCCGAGAGCTACCGCTAATTTTGTGTTTCTTGCACAGCAGGACTTTTTCGACGGCGTGGTTATATACGATACCCAAAACGATTGGATGCGTTTCGGTGGTTATACCGAAGGCGAGGATAGTGACGGCAACCTCATTTTTAATCACCGCTCTGACGATTCTTCTTTTACGGACAGGCTGACGTCTAATTTCAAAGAAGCGCATTATACGAAAACTCAGACCAAAGACGGCGAACAAGTGACGGTAACCGATACTACCGAAGCGCTCAAATATACGCTTAAAAAGGACGACACGAATTTTAGTTATATCGACTTTGATTACGCGCTGTGCGCAAACGTTTCGGGAAGCTCGGCTTCAGCTACGGAGTTTCAGATAAACGGTCTTAATAAGGCGCGCGAGGATAAACTAACCAAAGCGGACGGTACCTCTGCTAAAACCATGACCACACAAGTATTTGCTAGACCGCTCGGAGAAAGCAACGGCGTTAAGGAAGCAATTGAATACGTGCTTGGAATGGAAAAAGGCGATCGTGTGGGCGATTATTTTGTAACGACGTCTACGCTCGTTAAGATAACCGACGTCAGCGTATATAATTATGAAACCGAATGGCTTCAAGTTAAGTATGAAAACGGCTTTGAAGACTATATGACGGAAATAGGCGGATTTTCTTATACGTCGGACACTTGGTCAAACAGCCATATTTCAGGAAAATAACTTATAAATTCTCAAAGCATATTCATAATCTATAAAAATTGTATAAAAAACCAAAAATTACCTACCATTACTGTGGAGGTAATTTTTTTATGACGATAGGTCTTGTAATTCTCGGCGTGTCGGCGGTACTGCTATTCTTTGGCGCGGCGGAAAAATATTTTGACAGGCTTGGACTGACAAGCTGGTTAGCTTTTCTCCTTATTCTCGCGCTTATAGTGGGCGCGGTTACGCCTGAAATACGCACGGAAAATTTCGTAATGACGGTAGGTGGTTTCGTCGTTCCTCTCGTCGTTTCCATAGTGCTTTTTGCGTTGGCTTCCCGTCAAGGCAGTATGCTTCGCACGCTTCTCGCCGTAATCCTCGTAACGTCGTCCACGATAATATTCAGGTTGATCTTTGACGTAACTGATAGCGTAATGCTACTCGTTTCCAACCTCCTTATCGGTTTCGTGGGTGGCGCTCTCGGCGCTCTTGGAGCGGGCTCAAGGTTAGGCGCGCTAGCAGGCGGAATGGGCGGTGTCGTACTCGGTGACTTGATATCTGCATTGACTCAAACGTATATCTTCGGTAGTGGAACATTTGCGTTAGGCGGAGGAATTTTCGACGGCGTAATAATCGCAACGGCCTTCGGCTTAATCGTGGCGGAAGTAACGCAGAGTTTGCGGAAAAGAGAAGATAACCTTGCCGTGTCGCCCGTAACCGAAGCGGAAGTAGCCGAAGATGAAAAAATGAGCGTCCAATCACTAGACGTAAACGACGCTGAATTTTCCGAAGAGGAGATTATTATTCGGGAAGAGGATGATAGATTATAAAAATTCCGCCACTTCGCCTTTAAATCGTAGACAAGTTTACAGTTTTTATGATAAAATATCGGCGGAGGAATAAAATGGCAAAGCCTTTGGTAGCCGTCGTCGGACGTAGTAACGTCGGTAAATCGACGTTCTTTAATAAAATTTGCGGTAAGCGTATTTCTATCGTTAAGGATACGCCGGGCGTTACGCGTGACCGCATATACGCAGACGCGGAATGGTGCGGTAAATCTTTCACGCTCGTAGACACGGGCGGTATCGAAAGTGATAAAATCGATTTTTTTGTGGAAATTAAACGTCAAGCAGAGATAGCTATCGACCTTGCCGACGTCATCGTGTTTATGGTAGACGGCAAGGCAGGGCTCCTTGCTTCGGATAGAGAAGTTGCTACCTTGCTCCGTTCTGCAAAAAAGCCGGTAGTTCTTACCGTCAATAAACTTGATAATAACGAAACGGACACGCTCTACGATTTCTATGAACTTGGACTCGGAGAGCCTTTTCCCATATCTTGCGAACAGTCTTTCGGGCTTGGTGATCTGCTTGACGAAATTGTTAAGGATTTTCCCAAATCGGACGAAACGACGGATAGGGGACTTTCAATTGCGTTCGTAGGCAAACCCAACGTAGGCAAATCCTCTCTCGTTAATAAACTTCTCGGTTTCGAGCGCGTTATCGTGTCTGACGTTGCAGGTACTACCCGTGACGCTATCGATACGCCTTTTACTTATAACGGCGTTAAATACACTCTTATTGACACGGCAGGCATGCGCAGAAAACGCGGTATTGAGGACGAGTCGGTAGAACGGTATAGCGTACTTCGCGCAATGACGGCTATTTCGCGCGCCGACGTCGTGTTCGTGGTATTCGACGCTTCGCAGGAAATTAGCGAACAGGACGTGCGTATTGCAGGAATGGTGCACGACGAAGGCAAGCCGTCGGTTATAGTAATGAATAAGTGGGATAAGGTTGATAAAGATACTCATACCGTCAACCGCTATCGCGATAAACTTGCCCAGCAACTTTCGTTTATGAACTATTTGCAAGCCGAATACGTATCCGCGCTTTCGGGCAAAAGAGTGGAGCGCCTTATTGACATAGCTGAAGCCGTTTACGGCAGAGCAAGCGCAAGAATTACGACGGGTGTGCTTAACGACGTTATTAGCGACGCTATAAGAACGACCGAACCTCCGTCACATAACGGCAGACGTCTAAAAATTTTATACGGAACGCAAGCTTCCACCAATCCGCCGACCTTCGTTATTTTCGTTAACGACGAAGAACTCGTGCACTTTTCATATAAACGCTATCTTGAAAACAGTCTGCGCCGTGCGTTTGATTTTTCGGGAACGCCTATCCGATTGAAGTTCGTGGGGCGAAAGGAGGAAAAATAATGCCTTTTGCCGTCAAGATAATTATAATCGTTTTAGGCTCGTACTTAATCGGCAATATCAACTTTGCGATAGTAATATCAAAATTCAAACGCGGAGATATTCGTAAAAGCGGAAGCGGTAATCCGGGCACGATGAACGTTGTGCGTGCTTACGGAAAGATAATCGGCGCTCTGTGTCTTATTCTCGACGCTTTCAAGGCGGCGGTACCTGCGTTCTTTTCCTGGTGGCTACTTACGGGAACGCCTTACGACGTTTCGGACAAGCTCGGACTTTACGTTTCCGGTCTTGCAACGGTAGTCGGACATATTTATCCCGTGTTTATGAAGTTTAAAGGCGGAAAGGGTATAGCGTGCATTTTGGGCGTTCTTCTTCTCGCTCAACCGATAGTAACGCTCATAACTTTTGCCGTAGGACTTTTATTCATAACTTTCGTAAAGATCGGCGCAATGGGCTCGTTTATTATGATTTTCACGCCGAGTATTTACGAACTCATAATGCTGGGTGGTAGTAACGTCGCGGTGTCGGTTTTGGTATTTATAATCGTAGCGCTTGCGTTGTTTGCGCATCGATCGAATATTGCGCGTCTTTTTACGGGCAGAGAAAATCGAACGGTTTTTTTCCCTAAAAAGAATAAAGAAAAGACTAAAAATTAACTACATAGAGAACCATGATTAACAGAAGATGGAGTTTTATAATAATCACAGCCGTGTATCTTATAGCTGGCGCTGTAGGCGTAATTCTTTGCGTCACGTTGCCGTTTGACGTATGGCTCAACCTTTTGCTGGCAGACGTAGTAGCAACGACGGTAACCTTTTTGTTCAGCCTTATTTTTCGTAACGCGTCCGTATATGATCCGTATTGGAGCGTTCAGCCCATAGTAATTGCTTTCGGATACGTGTTGTTTTCCGGCGCAGAAATAACGCTCGTAACCGTGCTTCCGCTCATTGCAATAACGATATGGGGAGTAAGGTTGACGGCGAATTGGGCTTATACTTTCCACGGGCTTTCGCATCAGGATTGGCGCTATACTATGCTCAAAGAAAAAACGGGCGCGCTTTATCCCATAATAAACTACCTCGGTATACATATGTTCCCGACGATAGTCGTTTATTCGGTCGTGCTTCCCGTAGTATATCTGACGACGGTTGGCGGAGAAATTAACGCAGGAACGATTATCTTCTTTATCGTATCGCTACTTGATACAACGCTTCAAGGTGTTTAAGACGTGCAGATGCA
>JAFTMM010000047.1 GCA_017452405.1 Clostridia bacterium
GCATTTTTTGGACGTGAGGATTTGAAAAAGATAACAGTTCCTGATAGCGTTACCGATATAGGTGGATTTACATTTTTAGGGTGCATAAATCTTGAGCAGGTGGTCTTGCCGAACGGATTAACAAAAATATCGCATACGTTATTCGGTAATTGCCGTAAGCTTACGTCGGTTACTTTGCCAGATAGCGTGACGAGTATAGAAAGCTATGCATTTAATAATTGCAGTAGTCTTACTTCAATTATTTTGCCAGATAGCGTGACGAGTATAGGAACCAATGCATTTAACGATTGTTCTGCTTTGACGTCTATAACGATTGGTGATAGCGTGACAAGTATAGAGAGTAGCGCTTTTGGAGATTGCAAGAGTCTTACGTCAATTACCATTCCCGAAAGCGTAACGTATATTGATTTATGGGTTTTCGGTGGTTGTGACAAGCTAATTTCCGTTACTTTTGAAAATACTAAGGGGTGGAAAGCCGGCGGTAAGTCTGTTGACGTTAGCAATCCTTTTACTAACGCAACGTATTTCAAAGAAACTTATTACTTCGACAGATGGACGTGTGCGGACTAAGCTATTTTAAAAAAACTCTTTCAGTAATTGCTGAAAGAGTTTTTCTTTACGGAAGGAAAATATCTATGATGCCTTTTAAGTCGCCGATCATTTTGCCGATGGCTTTGTGGTCGGGTGTGAAACCGCATTTTTCGAGAAATTTACTGTAATTGTTGAGAATAAAGAGTAGGGAATTGAAGCAACGCTTAACGACGAAATCCAGCACGCGTTGTTTATCCCACTTGAGAATTTTGGCGTTCATGTGCGAAGCGTCGCAAGCTACCTGATACTCTTTATATTTCTCGGAGAGTCCTGCGAGGTCTTCGAGATAGCGGAAGTTCAGATTCCACTTGGTGAGTTCAAGCCCTTCAATTGCGCCTAGCCAGCCGTAGTTTTCGAAGTGGTCAACTTCGTTGTTGTTCTTGACGTTCACGCCGAATTTGGCAATGCGTTCGTCGTACTCGGCTTTGGTCTGTTCGTCCATATCCTCGCGGTCTTTACTGAAACGGTCGAAGGTTTCGAACTCTTTAATTACGCTATCGTTGTACTTGCAAAGGACGGAGATTACACATTCAAGCTCGTGCAGACTGCGCCATACGATAATGGCTTCCTTTTCCAGCCCGTCGGCAAAGAGAGTGGTGATACCTTTAAGCTTTAAAAAAGCGCTCTCAAACAGCTTCATTACCGCCATGACGGTATGCGGTTTATCCCTCCTATTGTTCTTAATTCCGATAGCAAGTAAATAATCGAGTAGCATATTGAAACGACAATAAACGGGATTGTATTCGTTGACGATACGGATTGCGCTCGTCTTGACGTTTTCGAGTATGAACAGGGAGTCGGTAACGTCGCGCACCAATCTGTTGCGGTAGCCCTCGTTCGCCGTCAGGGCAATACGTTGCTCCTTACTCATGCGCGCGGTGTGCGCGTAGTGATAACCGCATATGTACTTAACGATATCGGGAGCGGGCGCGCCGTAAAGGGCAGGGTTAAGGTTATTTTTCAGGAGCCTTATCTTGTAATTCTCGATAACGCTTGCAAGCACGTCTGCGATAAAAGAGCGCGGAAAAACGTACCCTCCGTATTCGGAGCGCTGTTTTGGCAGGGTATAATCGAGAATTTCTTCAATAAAGTTTTCCATTATTTATATAATACCACAACTGCGGAAATAAGTCAATACCCAAATCTTGAAGCTAACATTAGAAGATTATTAAATTTTACAAAATTTGTCGAAAATATTGTGATAAGCGAGTGGCAACGTGGTAAATTATGGTAATAGTGATAAGACTTGACATTTATAACTTACAGTAGTACAATATATAATACTATCATGGAACTTCTTACTCCTCAGACAATATGGAAGGGCTACGATGCAAGTATGTTGCCTCTTGCCACCAGCGTAACGTCGGACAAGACCGAGGGCGGACGACGCGTAATTTGCGCGCGCTTTAACGGCTCTTGGGGACTTGACGGAGTATCGAGGGTATTCGTTCGCGCCGTACTTCCTGCGGGGAAAAAATCGCCGGCAGTTATTTATATGCCCGACGCGCACGAGTCGGTTATGAACGTAGACGTAGACCTGTTTTTATCTCTCGGCTACGGCGTAATCGTTCCCGACTATGCAGGTGAGCGTGACGACGATCCGAGGTATACGTTATACCCGCGCTCCATGTCGCATGCTAACTTCACTCCCGATTGTTTGTCAACCGTTCCTAAAGATATGAAGTTCAACTGCTGGACGGTATGGGCTGAAACGCTTATGCGCGCGATTACGTTTGCTTCCGAGCTTGACGAGGTGGATGAAAGCCGTATAGCTCTCGTGGGTGAGGGCGTGGGCGCGTCCTCGGCGTTCAAAGCCTCTTCAATCGACAATCGTATCGCTTGCGCGGTAACGCTGTACTCGGCAGGCTATCTCCCCGAAGCCGACGAGCAAGAGCTTCTGAAATTCAAAGTAACGCTTACTGACGAAGCCTACGCGCCCTTGATTAAAAAACCCGTACTTATCCTCGTTGCTTCAAACGAGCAGGACGGTTCGGTGGACGCATATTCCGAAGCCTTCGAGCGTATACCCGAGGAAAGCGGATCAAGACTTTCCATATCTGAGCGCGCGAGCCACACCATAGGACTTAAACAAAAAAATAACATAGGGCTTTGGCTAGCGCATCATCTTGAGGGAGAAGGCAATATTCCTGCCGTACCCGAAGTAGCCGTATCGAGCGAAAACCGCGAACTTTATTATACGGTAACCGCTCCGAGCGGTATGGAGGACGTAGAGCTGTTCGTGTCGCAGGCTAACCGCGCGGGCGCGCTCCGAAATTGGCGTAGTTATAAACTCACAAAAGCGGAGGACGGAACGTATAAAGCTAAGGTAGAGGTGTATAATTCGCGTGAGCCTCTCGTAGCGTTCGCCAACGCTACCGCGCGTTCGGGCAAGGCTATGTCCGTTAGCTCGGCTATGCTGACGCGAACTCCTGCCATGCTCGGCGTAAACGAAACGCCGTTCACGAGCAACCGCCTTATTTATAGCGGTGAAATGGGCAAGGACGACTGGATCGTTATTTCTCCGCTTCTGAAAAAAAACACGCTGTCTATGATCAAAGGCCCGTTCGGCATTGAGGGTGTGTCCTCGGCTGTCGGTACTATCTCCACTTTCAAAATAGGCGATCCCATCTATGCGGGAAAGAGCGGTTGGCTTCTTCAACTCATGATCTATTCGAATAGGGAGCAGGACGTGACGTTTTCGGTTACGTCGTATAACGGCGAGGGCGAAAAGGGCAAGTATACGGAATACTCGCACACCGTGAGATTATATCCCGCGGATAATTGGCGTAAAATTACTTTAGAAGAATCGGACTTCAAAGCTCCATACGCAGGGCATGCGAATTGGGAAGAAGTCGTATATCTCAACATTCGCGGGGATGCGCCCGTCGCAATCGCTTCCGCGCTTTGGGTTTAACGGAGTCGTTATGGACGAAAAAGAATTGGAAAACGTAAATGAAAACAACGAAATGGGAGAAAAGCCCAAAAAACGCAAGATCAGCGTCGTAGGCATAGTCATTAACGCCGTACTCGGCGTTGCGGTGCTCGTCGCGCTTTCAATCTTTATTTTCTCACTCAATTTTTCTATTTGTATAGTAGACGGCGACAGTATGAACGATACTCTCGTGCACGAACAGATCGTGCTTCTCGGCAAGGGCGAGCCCGACCTCCAGCGCGGTGATATGATCGTCTTTTCCAAGACGAGCGCCGACGAAGATACGCAGTACATTAAGCGCGTCGTAGCCGTTGCCGGCGATACGGTGGAGTTTAGGTGCAATTATCTTTTCTATCCTACGGGAACGGAAGTCGTTGAGCTGTACGTCAACGGCGAGAAGGTTGACGAGTCGTATATAAAAGAGGAAATGAAGTCCGATTATTTCAAATACGTGGGAACGGTAGCTCTTAACACCGAGTATACGGTGTCCGAAGGCTGTGTATACGCGCTTGGAGATAACCGCAACAACTCTATGGACAGCAGATATACTTCAATTGGCGAAGTTAAGCTGACCGAAGTCGTGGGCGAAGTTGTAGTCGAGGTCGAAAAGGACTCGTTCTGGGAAGGACTGCTGAAACTCTTATTCGGCGGTTGCTCGAACTAAATCGTAGAAAAACTGTATGAGCATAATATCCGTAAAAAATCTCACCTATATATATAACGAAGACATGGAAGACGAAGTCATTGCTCTTGACAACGTTTCTTTTGACGTGGAGGAGGGAGAATTTATCGCGCTTATCGGTTCGAACGGTAGTGGTAAATCCACTCTTGCGCGTCTTCTGAACGGACTGCGTGAGCCGACTATGGGCGAGGTTTTAGTAAGCGGAATTCCTACGACGGACTCCAAACGCCGTTTTGAAGTTCGCAAGTCCGTAGGCGTAGTGTTCCAAAATCCGGACAATCAGATGGTCACTACGATAATAGAGGACGACGTTGCGTTCGGTCCGGAAAACCTCGGACTGCCGAGTGAGGAAATCAACGCGCGCGTGGATTGGGCGCTTGAATGTGTGGGAATGAGCGGTCACCGCAAGGGTACGCCTTTCCGTCTTTCGGGCGGTCAAAAACAGCGCATAGCGATAGCCGGCGTACTTGCAATAAAGCCCAAAGTTTTAGTGCTTGACGAGTCTACCGCTATGCTCGATCCGCGCGGTAAAAAGGAAGTAATGGACACTATCGAGCGTATTCGCGAGAAAGAGGGCATGACCGTTATTATGATAACGCATTTCCCCGAAGAAGCGTCGCGCGCAGATAGAGTAATAGCTCTTGATAAGGGCAAAATAGTCATTGACGAGCCGTCGCATACGGCTCTTGCGGACGTGGAGCGACTGCGCTCTTACGGTCTGGACGCTCCTCTCCCTGCGAGAGTGGCGTACGGCTTAAAACAGCGTGGCGTGGAGTTAGGAGAAATCGTTACGGCACGCGAGCTGGCGGAGGCGTTATGTCGGTTGAAATAAAGAACCTTAATTTCATATACAGCCCTAAAACGCCGTATGAGAAAAAGGCGCTGGACGATATTACGCTCACCGTAGAGGACGGCGACTTCTTCGGCATTATCGGGCATACGGGTAGTGGTAAGAGTACGCTGATTAATCACCTTAACGCGCTTACGCGCACGCAACCCAAGTATAATAAGGACGCCGTGCTCAAAGTTTGCGGTATCGACCTTATGGCTAAAAAGCCCGACCTTAAAGGCTTACGCGAAAAGGTGGGCATGGTGTTTCAATACCCCGAATACCAGCTCTTTGCGGATACCGTTGCCAAGGACGTAGCCTACGGCGCGAAAAATCTCGGACTAAACGACGAGGAAACGGAGAAAAGAGTGCGTGACGCCATAGCGCGCGTAGGACTAAACTACGACGAGATTGCCGAGCGTTCGCCTTTCGAGCTGTCGGGCGGTCAGAAACGCCGTGTGGCAATAGCCGGCGTTATCGTTATGCGCCCCTCGCTTCTTATCCTCGACGAGCCGACGGCGGGACTCGATCCCAAGGGTAAAAAAGAAATTCTCGCGCTAGTCAAAGAACTTCAAAAGACCTGCCCCACGATTATTATGGTATCGCACAATATGGACGAGGTAGCCGAGTGTTGCAACAAAGTCGGCGTACTGTCTAACGGCAAGATAATGGGCGTCTTTACACCCGACGAACTCTTTTCAAAGCGCGCGCTTATTTCTTCTCTCGGACTCGAACTCCCGACGGTAACCGAGCTTTCCGCATTCCTTGCAGAAAAGGGTATAGACGTGAATCCCGCGACCTTAGTGGAAAGGGATTTGGTGGAGAGTTTGGAATGGTTTTTAAATAAATAGAAATAAGGTCTCCATTAGCCAGCTTATTGAATGTAAATAAGTGAGGGTTTCTTGTATAGTTACTTTATAGTACAAACTTTTTATGCGCTAAAAAGTTTGATCAAAAAGCGTCGAGAACCCTTGCGGTGGGTTCTCGAACTCTCCTGAACGCCTTTAGGTCTTCTGTTGCGTGATGAGTAACTTGTTCCGTCATCCTGAGCTTGTCGAAGGATCTTAGGCTTCTCCTTGAGTAGAAGCTGTCTGCAAAGCAGACTGATGAGGTGTGCAACCGAAGGAAATGTGAAGCGGAGCGCAAGGAATATATAAGCATGAAAGATATTTCATTTGGACAAGTTTATCCCGTTCAGTCGCCTGTGCATAGAATGGACGCGCGGACCAAACTTATCATTACGATAGCGTACGTCGTAATGCTCTTTTTTGCGAGCAGTTTTATCGTGTTCGGCATTATTGCGTTTGCGCTTCTTCTCGTTATATTTGCCTCGCGCGTACCCCTCCTTAAAGTACTCAGAAGCATAAGGTTTATTATCTTCCTGCTTATTTTTACTTTTATTATTACCGTCTTGCTCAACAAGGGTATGGGCGCAGAAGCGGAGATAGCGACTTACGGCTATTACCTCTCTTTCGGACCGTTCACCATTTGCGGAACAGGACTGCTCAACGCAGGCAAGCTGTCTACAAGACTAATATTAATAGTAGTCGGACCTACCATGCTGACGCTGACTACCACGCCTATGGAGCTGACCGAAGCGATAGCGTATCTGCTTGCGCCGTTAAAGCTTTTGCGCGTACCCGTGCACGAATTCGCTATGATAATGTCGCTAGCTCTCCGTCTTATCCCTACAATTATGGAGGAAACGGATAAGATCATGAACGCGCAGAAAGCGAGAGGCGCAAGTTTTGACCACGGTAATATTTTCAAACGGGCGGCGGCGCTCATTCCCGTACTCGTACCGCTGTTCGTCAATTCGCTCAAACGCTCGGAGGACATCAGCGACGCTATGGAATCGCGTTGCTATCGTGGCGCAAAGGGCAGAACGAAAATGAAAAAACTCCGTTACCGCGTTTCGGATATTTTCGCGTATATCGTAGTGGCGGTATTCCTGTTCTTTATACTTCTCACCGCCTATAATTGGTGGAATTGGGCATGGGTGAGTATGATAACTTTTGTGTAGGAGTGATGAAATCGGATAGCGCTTCGCTATGAATTGCACCTGCGGTGCATGAATTGCGCTCTTACGAGCGCATGAATTGATTTGCTCCGCAAATCATGAATTGCAACCGTAGGTTGCATTTCGGATAAAATTAATCCATAATGACGCGCAAGCCCAATTCATGGAGCGAGCGGATAGCGAAGAGGCAATTTATTTAATCTATATTTAATCTATGCGATATAAAATAGTTTTACAATACGACGGTGGGGGATATCACGGTTGGCAGGCTCAACCGCACCAGCCTTTAACCGTCCAAAACGCAGTCGAAAACGCGGTGGAAAAGGTTCTCGAAAAGCGAGTTACCGTCACTGCAAGCGGACGAACGGACGAGGGCGTGCACGCTCTCGGTCAAGTCGCGCACTTCGACAGCGAAAAAGAATTGCCGTCAGAGCGCATGCTTTGGGCGATTAATCATTGGCTTCCCGAAGATATTCGGGTGGTTTTTTGCGAAAGGGTGAGTGATAACTTCGACGCGCGGAAGTCGGCAAAGCGCAAGACTTACGAGTACCGCATGTACGAGAGCGAAACCCCCAACCCCTTGCGCCGAACGCGCGAAGCCTTCGTAGGCGAAGTGGACGTAGAGAAAATGGACGAGGCTTCTAAACTTTTTGTGGGCGTTAAAGACCTTGCCGGTTTCCGTTCGTCGGGCTCGTCGGCTAAGACTACGGTGAGAGAGATTTATTCTGCTTCGGTGACGAGAGAGGGCGGTAGCGTTATATTCAGAGTGACGGGTAGCGGGTTTTTATATAACACCGTTCGCATAATGGCAGGCGCGCTCATTCGCGTAGGGCAAGGGCGCATGGACAAGGGCGTTATCGAGCAGGCTTTGGCTTGCGGAGACAGACGTCTCGTTCCCGATATTGCGCCGAGCTGTGGGCTTTATTTGAAAAACGTGGAATATTCTGCGGAATAATTGCGACTATAAGCCGTGATATAAGCAAAAAAGCCTTAAAAACAGTTGTAATTTTTTTAATAGCTGTGCTATAATAATAAAGCACAGTCAAAATCGGAGAATTATATTGAAATCAAGAACAAAGGGTTTAATAGGATTATTAGCATTCGTTGCGATCTTAGCAGTCGTGACGATTATTCTTGTTTTTGTTGTAAATCGTACCGAGGAAGTTAAGAGTCAAAAATTCTTTGACGATTATCTTTACGCGCATAACGTAAAGACCGATACGTTGGTTATCAACAACGATACCTGGAATTTTGAATCGGGCACTCAGAAATACGTAGTTTATCTTTACAACACCAACAACAGCGATCAGGAAAAACTCGACAACTATAACTACGGCGTTCAGCTTGCTAAAGATCTTGCCGCGCTTGCAGACGAAGAAGGTGCGGATTTGACCGCGATCAATCAGCGCTGGCAGGAGTACGTTGACAAGACCGCAAGCTATAATATCCATATCGATTCTACTTACGACGACTGGGCAGAAAAGGGCGTCGTTATCGATGCGAAGAAAACCAACCGTTATACCGTTTCGATTATGGATTATCTGTATCCTATCGCAATGGTCGTGCTTCTCGTTATCTTTATGATAATGATATTCCGCTCCATGCGTGGCGGTGGAAACGTGGCAAGCGACTTCGGTAAGTCCAAGGCGAGCGCGCAGTCCTCGCTCAAGGTCCGCTTTACCGACGTTGCCGGCGCAGAGGAGGAAAAGGAAGAACTTGCGGAAATCGTGGACTTCCTCAAAACTCCCGGTAAGTTCGCAGGCGTAGGCGCAAGAGTTCCCAGAGGCGTACTTCTCGTAGGCCCTCCGGGTACGGGTAAAACGCTGTTTGCTAAAGCGGTAGCAGGCGAGGCTAACGTGCCTTTCTTCTCCATTTCTGGTTCGGACTTCGTAGAGATGTTCGTCGGCGTGGGCGCTAGCCGTGTGCGCGATCTCTTTGCGCAGGCTAAGAAGAATCAGCCTTGCATTATCTTTATTGACGAAATAGACGCAGTAGGTCGTCAGCGTGGCGCAGGTCTTGGCGGTGGTCACGAAGAAAGAGAACAGACGCTTAACCAGCTCCTCGTACAGATGGACGGTTTCGAGTCCAACGAAGCGATTATCGTAATGGCGGCGACTAACCGCGCGGATATTCTCGATCCCGCTCTTATGCGTCCGGGCAGATTTGACAGACAGATTTACGTTCACGTTCCCGACGTTCGCGGACGTGA
>JAFTMM010000048.1 GCA_017452405.1 Clostridia bacterium
ATCGCTTGCCTAATCCCGTAAGAACTTCGTAAGTTATCGTACCATAGCTTTTAGCAAGATCGTTTAGCGTTATGTGCTCGCCGATAATTTCAGCTTCATCAAACGTCGTAATATTCTCGTCGATTAGCGCAAAGCAAACGTCCATGCATACGGCAACAACTCTGCAAAGTTTGTTGTTGATATAGACGTATCGTGGCGCAGATAGCCTGCGATAACCGTCTGCATAGCCTATCCCGACTACTGCAATATTGACGTCCTTTCCAAACGCTAAAATACCGTAACCACATCTTTCACCGCTTTTTAGTTTTCTAACCTCCAAAATGGGCGCGGTAATTTTTATAACGGGATCTGAATTGACAGTTCCGCCGTATAATGCAATTCCGCATCTACAGAAATCAAGGTGCAGATCGGGATAATCCAAACCGGCGCTGGCGCATATATGTTTGGGAGCGGTTATGGTGCTTGAGCAATTATTAAAAATACTCAATTGTTTGCGCGTAAAAGCTCGGTCACCCGGCGCGCTTAGATGTGAGTATACGGAGTGAAGTACTCCCCGCTCACTTGCGTATTTAGAAAGAGCTAGGACGTCCTTAGGATCTGCGCCGTATCTATTCATGCCCGTGTTTACTTTTACCGCAAACTTTGGCGTTGAAATGCGAGAGAGTCTATCGATATCATCTTTTGATGAAACGGTATAAATTATACTCGGAGCTTTTAGCGCGTGACGAGTTTTGCCAAGCACGAGAATATCTTTTTTAATTCCCGAACTAATAAGCTCCTTCGCTTCTTCAGTATTGGCTACGCAAAAGCCTTGAGCATAAGACTCTAATAAAGCAGATATTTTTGTTGCGCCGAGACCGTAAGCATTTGCTTTGACGACGGCATAAAACGGAGTTAATGCCGATATACGCTTTGCATTATTTCTAATAGCCGTTTCGCTAATTTTTATTTGCATATAGTTTTTATATGCTAATTTCCTATGTAAAGTGTTTAATATTTCAAATAACTATCAAAGGCGTTTTCAATATGATTGACCGTGCGGTCGGAAAAATATACTTCAATGACGTCAAAGCGCATTGCCGCGCCGAAATACATATTCTTTTTAACGTATTGACTGGCTACCATCGCAATTTTGCGCTGTTTTGAAACCGTTACCGCTTCAGATGGAAAACCAAAACCGTCTCCTCTCTTTGACTTAACTTCAATAAAAACGAGATATTCGTCCTTAGTTGCAATTAGGTCAATTTCTCCGAGTTCGGTACGAAAGTTACGCGCTAAGATCAAATAACCGTGTTCCTTTAAATATTCTTCGGCAATTTTTTCTCCGCTATTTCCCGTGAGTTTATTAAACTGCTTGCTCATCTATGAAGTTCCCTATAAAAGATTTTCTATGTATTTCACAAGCGCCTATTTCTCTTAACGCCTGAATGTGTTTTGCCGTGCCGTATCCTTTATTTTGAGCAAAAGCATATTCAGGATATTTAATATCATATTCGCGCATAAGGCGGTCACGAGTAACTTTTGCAATAATTGAAGCCGCTGCGATTGCGTAACTTGTCGCATCTCCTTTGATAATTGACTTTGTTGGGGTGTTAATATTAAGTCCTTTTACTGCGTCAATCAATACTATGTCAGCCATAGTACCCGTATTTTTCACCGCAATTTCCATTCCTAATTTAGTTGCATTGAGTATATTAATATTATCAATGGTTCTTTCATCAACAATACCAACGCCGTAAGCTTTTGCGTTATGCACTATTTCTTCATAAAGCTTTTCTCTGTTTTTTTCACTAATTTTTTTACTGTCGTTTATTCCTTCTATATAATAATCGCCCATAATACAGCACGCACAAACGACAGGGCCTGCAAGTGGTCCTCGCCCTGCTTCGTCTACGCCTGCCACTAGACAGCCGAAGGATTTATCAAATTCAAAAAGCTCTTTAGTATTCATAATCTACGTTTCGAGTATAATTTTACCCATTCTTCCTTTGCGGAAGTCGTCGAGAACTGCGCTCGACGCGCGGTCATAATCTGCAACTCCGCCTTTTAAAATAAAACCTCTTTTTTTAGCTATTGTGTCAAGATCTTGAAGAGCGTCACCGCTAGGAGTAAATCCATAACGACTTTCGATTCCCTTGCCAAGAGAGGTAAGTTTTTTAATCAATTCAAGCGAAAGTTCGTAGGTGTCTACGACTTCATCGCGCACGCTTCCTATAAATGCAAGGTTGAGCGCTATTTCATAATTATCGAGTTTAGGATAAAGAGTGCCCGGTGTATCGAGAACTTCAAGATATTGATTTATTCTCACCCATTGTTGTCCTCTGGTTACGCCAGCTTTATTGCCCGTTATCGTCTTTGCTTTTCCGCAAAGATTATTTATTAAAGTAGATTTTCCTGAATTCGGAACGCCTATTACCATAGCTCTTATAACTGCGTTAATTCCACGCGCTTTTTTTCTTTCGATTTTTTCTGCGCAGAGCGTACGTAGCTTTTCTGCTATTATTTTTGCGGCGTTCGAAGCTGTAGAATTGAGTTTTACAGCAATTCGACCTTTGCCCGAAAGCTTTTCTATTCTACTTGGAAGCTCATTTTCCGGCACCAAATCAGCTTTATTGAGAGCATATACGATCGGTTTGTCGCCTATAACCTTGTTCAATGATGGATTAATACACGAAAAAGGCGCGCGACTATCTAAAACGTAAACGATCGCGTCCACAAGTTTTATGCTCTCGTCGATTTCTCGGAGAGATTTGGTCATATGACCGGGAAACCAGTTAATTATCATCTTTAATTAAATCGGGGCGGTATTTTTCCGTTATTTCCCGCGACTTTTCTCTGCGCCACCTTTCGATATTGGCGTGATGACCGGATAATAAAACTTCCGGTACAGCTTTGCCTTCATAAACGGCAGGACGTGTATACTGCGGATACTCAAGCATTCCGTCAGAAAAACTTTCGTCCATAGCTGAATCTTCTGAGCCAAGTACTCCGCTAACAAAGCGAAGCAACGCGTCAATAGTAACCATTGCGGGTAGCTCGCCACCGGTCAGAACGTAATCGCCTATGGACAACTCTTCAAATCCGCAGATTTCGAGTGCTCGTTCATCTACACCCTCATAATGACCGCATAAAAATAGCAGATTTTGCTCTCCAGCGAGCTCTTTAGCTATATCTACTGTAAGGATTTTACCTCGAGGTGACATATAAATCCTGCGTGATTTACCCTCAGGATCTACTGCTCTTACGCAGTCTACGATCGGTTGAGGAGTCATTACCATACCTGCTCCACCACCGTATGGAACGTCGTCGCACTTTGAGTGTCTATCAAGAGTATAATCACGAATATTTACGGTATTAATTTCAACTAAGCCCGCATTTTCGGCTCTGCCGATAATACTCATTTTTAGCGGAGCAAACATTTCGGGAAAAAGCGTCAAAACGTCAATCTTCATAACAGCAAACCTCACCGAAAGTCTTTGCGTCCAAAATTATACGTTTTTCTGCACTTTCAAATCGTAAATCTAACTTTTTCAGGAATGGGAAGCGCACGGTCTTTTCGCCTTTAACGGTAAAAACGTCAGCGCTACCAAAGTTATCTATATAGTCGAGCTTACCGAGATACGTTTCATCTGACAGATAAACGTCAGAACCGAGAAGATCTACGATAAAAAACTCTCCGCTTTCGAGCTTCTTTGCCTGCGAACGATCAATAGATATTCGTCTACCGACCAAAACCTCAGCGTCGTTGCGCGTATTAACGCCTTCAAAAGTAATATAAACAAAACCTCCGCGCGCGTTTGCGTTGCGGAGTTTGAACGGACAACCTTCAACAGAAACCGTTTGAAGGCGACCGAAGCGCGCAAGGTCATCGGTGAGCGGTTTAACTTTAACCTCCCCCTTAATGCCCTGCGCTTTTACGATTTCGCCTATAATAAAATTCATTTATACTTCGAGAATATCTACGGAATACTTTTTACCGCTAACCGCGCCTGCCGCGCGCACAATGGTGCGAATAGCTTTGGCAGTACGGCCTTGTTTTCCGATAATTTTTCCCATATCGTCTTTAGCTACGGTAACTTTAACAGCTTCACCGTCTACTTCGACATTTACGGCGTCCTTATTTTCAACCAGACCGGTAATTATATACTGCACCAGCTCTTGCATATTATTCCTTCTCTACTTTCTTACCGCCGGTCTTAGCAGGAGGTCTCTTGCCTGCGGGAATAACGCCCTGCTGAACAAGAATAGACTTAACGGTATCGGTGGGCTGTGCGCCGTTCTTAAGCCACTGAGCTGCTTTCTCTGCGTCGATTTTAACTTCCGCAGGATTCGTAAGAGGGTTGTAAGTACCTACGAGGTCAATGAAACGTCCGTCTCTGGGAGCGCGTTCATCAGCTACGACGATACGATAGAAAGGCGCCTTTTTGTCACCCATTCTGGTTAATCTGATTTTTACCATTTTTATAATTCTCCTTGTAAATAATTTTAATATTAGAAAGGCAATCTGCCTTTATTGTTTTTCATTTTGCGCATCATATCGCGCGTTTGTTCAAACTGTTTAAGCAATTGATTGACGTCTTGTATGCTTGTTCCGCTTCCGGCACTGATACGCTTTCTTCTCGAAGACTTGATAATTTCGGGATGTTCGCGTTCCTTTTTCGTCATTGAGCAGATAATTGCCTTGAAACGTTCAATTCTTTTTTCGTCAATGTCCTTATCGGATATTTTGAATTTGCCCATGCCGGGAAGCATCTGCATAATTTCAGCAATACCGCCCATCTTTTTCAGCGATTCGAACTGAACGAGGAAGTCGTCAAGAGTGAAATTCGCATCTTTTACGCGCTTTTCCATCTTTTTCATGGCTTCTTCGTCCATAGCTTCCTGCGCTTTTTCAACGAGAGAAACTATATCGCCCATTCCGAGAATACGGTTTGCCATTCGATCGGGGTGGAACACTTCAATATCCGTCGCTTTCTCGCCCGTACCGCAGAACTTGATAGGTTTGCCCGTAACGGACTTAATTGAAAGCGCAGCGCCACCGCGCGTATCACCGTCAAGCTTAGTCAGAATAACACCGCTGATGTCAAGGCGTTCATTAAACGTCGTCGCAACCGTTACGGCATCTTGACCGGTCATTGCGTCCACAGTCAAGAGTATTTCGGTGGGTTTTACCGCTTTCTTGACGTCTTCGAGTTCGCGCATTAAGTCGTCATTAATGTGCAGACGTCCTGCGGTGTCTATAATAACCGTATCAAATCCGTTTGACTCAGCATGTTTTATAGCCTGTTCTGCCGTCTTAACGGGCTTCTGCGTTCCCTTTTCAAAGACCTCCACGCCGACGTTCTTACCTACGACTTGAAGCTGGTTTATTGCTGCAGGACGATATATGTCGCAAGCTACGAGCAGAGGTTTTTTGCCCTGTTTTTTAAGCAAAGCGCCGAGTTTGCCACACATTGTGGTCTTACCTGCGCCTTGAAGTCCGCACATCATAATAACCGTAGGAGGTTTGGATGCAACTTCAAGCTTAGCATTCTTTGAGCCCATCAGTTCAACGAGTTCATCATGGACAATCTTGACCACCTGTTGACCTGGTGTTACGCTCTTAACTATTTCTTCGCCTTTAGCGCGTTCACTTATTTTTGAAATAAAGTCTTTTACAACGCTGAAATTAACGTCCGCTTCGAGTAGCGCGATACGTATCTCGCGCATCGCCTGCTTAATTTCATATTCGTCTAACTTACCGCGAGCGGTCAGTTTTGAAAAGACGCGTTTTAATTTATCACCTAATCCGGAGAAAACTCCCATAAATACCTCGTTATAAGTTATAAAGCAGATTTTCTATTATTTCTTTGGATTTAGCATCCTGTCCACACTCAATTGCATTACGCAGACTTTCGAGTCCGCTTTTAAGGAGCGAGAGCTTTGCCATAAATCCCACTTTCTTTTCGCATTCAACGAGGGATTGTTCCCCTTTCTTAATTGCGTCGTGAGCTGCCTGACGAGATATACCGTATTCCTCGGCTATCTCCGTCAAAGATAAATCGTAATCGTAATAACTTCGAATTACGTCACTTTGCTTTTCGGTAAGCATACCGCCGTATAATTCGTTTAATAATCCGATTGATAAATCTTTCACAAACAGCTCCGTGTAAAGCAGTTTTACTTTACGTTGAAATTATAACAAAAACAAAGAGGCGTGTCAAGCAATTTTACTTTACACACCTCAATATTTTATTCATTATCTACAATTCCGCTTACAAAGTCGTCAATGTCGAACTTTTCGAGATCATCTATACCCTCGCCTACGCCCACGTACACGACGGGAACTTCTTCTTCGCCGGCAATAGCAAGCACCACACCGCCTTTTGCCGTCCCGTCCAGCTTGGTCAGAACGATACCGTCTATATCGATTGCCTCGTTGAAAAGATCGACTTGCGAAAGAGCATTTTGACCGGTAGTAGCGTCAAGAACTATATAGTTAAGGCGCATAGCTTTAGGAAACTCTCTATTGATAACTCTATCAATTTTTTTAAGTTCTTCCATAAGGTTGACTTTGTTGTGAAGTCTACCCGCCGTATCGATAAGTGTAACCTGTGTACCTTTACTTTTAGCGCTTTGAAGTCCGTCATACACTACGGCAGCTGCATCCGCGCCCTCTCCCTGCTTTACTATTCTTACGTTAGCTCTTTCCGCCCAGACGGTAAGCTGGTCCGCAGCCGCTGCGCGGAAAGTATCCGCCGCTACGATAGTAACGCTCTTTCCTGCTCTTTTATAGTTGTTTGCAAGCTTGCCGATAGTCGTAGTCTTGCCCACTCCGTTAACGCCTGCAATCATAATTACAAGCGGGTATTCTTCCTCGGGAAGTTCGAAGTCGAGTATATCGTGCATGATTTCTTTAAGTACTACGCGAACGTCATCGGTTTTGGTGATATGTCTTTTATCGACTTCGTGCTTTAAATCGTCAAGAATTGACTCTGTCGTTTCGCTTCCGATATCGGCAGAAAGCAAGATCATTTCAAGTTCGTCATAAAATTCACCATTAAGCACTCCGCCCGTAAAAAGCTTATTTAATCTATATGCGATTGCGTCTTTAGTTTTCTTTAACGCATTTTTGATTTTTTGAAAAATTCCCATATTCTATTCCTATTGTGCAAGTTTAACTGCGTCGGAGAGTTTTACCGAAACGAGTTTGGATACGCCTTTCTCCTCCATAGTAACGCCGTAAAGTGCGTCTGCAAGTTCCATAGTCGGCTTTCTGTGCGTTATTACTATGAACTGCGTTTCCTGACTGTATCGCTTCAAATACTTCGCAAAGCGAAGAACGTTTGCATCGTCGAGCGCCGCTTCTATTTCGTCAAGTACGCAGAACGGCATAGGGCGAAGCTTTAGAATTGCAAACAGAATTGCAATTGCGGTCATGGCTTTTTCGCCACCCGAAAGCAGGGATAAGAGCTGGAGTTTTTTTTGTGGTGGCTGAGCTTTAATTTCCACACCTGCGGAAAGATCGTCTTTGCCCTCTGCCGGCGGAAGAAGCACGAGTTCCGCTGTACCGCCGTTAAATAATTCTTTAAATATTACTTTGAAATTCTCGTTGATTTGCGTGAATTTCTCGTTAAATGTCGCTTTCATTTCTTTGGAAAGATCGGCAATGACTTTAATCAAATCTCTTTCGGCGTTCGTTAAGTCGTCGCGTTGAGTTTCCATTTCGCTATATTCCGCAAACAACGTCTCGCATTGCTCAATTGCCTCGATATTTATGTGTCCGAGATTATCGATTAGACGCCTGAGTTTTCCTGCTTCCTCAATTCCGCTTGCTACGTCAAACTCTTCTGCACGAAGAGGAATACAATCGTTATATTCGAGCTTATACGCTTCAGCTATACGCTGTTGCATCTGTTCGAGATCAATATCGACCTTTTGAAGCTTTAATTCTTCCTCGTTTTTCTTTTCAGAAAGTTCGGAATAAAGTTCTACCAAACGGTCGCGTTCGGACTCGAAGCGATTCATATCGCTATGGATCTTCGCTTTATAATCGCCAAAATCGCTTATTCTCTTTTTAATTTCAGCAACTTGCTTGCTGTCCGTTTCTTCCACTCGGAGCAGTAGTTTTTCAAGTTCGTCGCGCTTAATTGCAATTTTTTCGTCATTTTCTTTGATAAACTTGCGGTTAATTCCAATTCGAGCGTTTGAGTTCTCTATGTTTTGGAGCATACGCTCAACGTCTTTATCAAAGTTAGCGACGTCGTTTTCAATATTAGCTTTTTCAAGCTTAATCTGCATGATTATCGAACTCATTTCGTCACGACGATTTTTAAGCTCAATAATGACGTTTTCGCTCTGTTTTCCCATGGAAACGGCAGACGTCTTCTGCCCTTGAATAAGGTTTTCAAGCTCTCCAACGGAGTTAATATCGTCTGAAATTTGCTTAACGCGGTTTTGCCAGGATAGAAGCTGTGCTTCCATTTCGCAGTTTTCCCTGTCAATATCCTCTATTTCATTGACGTATTTTTCATAACGCTGTTCTTTAGCTGCAATATCCACGTCAAGAGCATGAACAGCCTTTGAGCCGTTCTTAATTTCAAGCGACAAAGTTTCCTGCTCTCTCGTTATTTTATTATGCTCGGTTTCAAGCGCTTTAACCTTTTCGCTAACTCCCGCAAGCTGCTGTTCAATTTCGCGAAGCTCTCTATCGTATGCAAACACGTTAGCTACGTCGGCTTTCTTGCTACCGCCGGTAATTGCTCCGTGAGGATTTATTACGTCGCCATCCAAGGTTACAATCTTGAATGCGTATTTTGTAGCTCTTGCAATCGTAATACCCGTATTAAGCTCGTCTACGATAACCGTCGTTCCGAGTAAATAGCGAATAACGTTATCGAATTTTTCGTCGTAACTTACGAGTGACGAAGCAACGCCAAAACAGCCCTTAACGTCGAGAAAACGCTTATAATCATCGAAAATAGCGCGCGGTTTAATGACGTTCATAGGCAGAAACGTTACGCGTCCAAAGTTTTTCTGTTTCAAATAATTAATGATATAGCGCGCTTCATCTTCGGTTTTAGTGACAATATTCTGCACAGCGCCACCGAGTGCCATTTCGATTGCAGTTTCATAATTCTTCGGAACGCTAATAATTTTCGCTATTACGCCTTCAATTCTTGAAGAAAGTTCAGGTTCTTTTTTTGCCGCTTCAAGCAGTCTGGAAACGCTACGTTCAAAACCGGCGTTTTCGTTACTGAACTTTGTAAAAACTTCGCGACGCTCGGAAAGCGAGTAGTATTTTGCATTAATTTCTTTAAGTCGAGTATTGTTCAACGACAATTTAGCAAGATTATCGTTGTTCTTAATCATATCGGACGAAAGTTTTTTATCCAGAGCGTCTCTCTTTTCCTTGGCAACGAGTAATTCTTTTTCCGCCGATTTAGCGGTAGCTCTGCGCAAATCGTTCGCGCTGATTGATTGCGACAATTTGGTTTTTAAGGAAGTAATCTGTAACTCAAGTCCCTCACGTTCGGTGAGAAGCTTGGACATATTAGCTTTAATATCCGTAAGTTTTTCGATAGCATCTACAAGTGCGCGCTGACCTTCCTTTTCTTCACCTTCAATTTCGGCGATTTTGGATTCGAGTTCAGAAAACTGCGCCGACGTTGTTTCATCACGAACAGCAAGTTCTTTAAGCGCTAAAAGCCTTTCTTCTTTTTCCTTCTTACCTGCTTCAATCAGTTCATTTGCATGACGAATATCTGCCTCGAACTTAGTTATTTCGGACAGTAATTCTTTATTTCTTTCTTCAATATGGGCTATATCGTTATTTTTAAGTGATACTTCAGAGTTGCTCTTTTCTACCTTACTCGTCAAATTAACGAGTTCTTCGTGTAAAGCCTCGATGGTTTTGTCGATATTTGCAAACTCCGTCATTGCTTTAGTATACGCTTCACTTGCCTCGTCACGAGCTATGCGACACTTTTCTATTTCATTGACGATTTCGTTTTTACGGTCGGAAATCTCTTTTTTAGTGTCCGTAGTCGTTTCAAATTGATGAAGATAAATATTAATTTCGTAATGTTTGAGCTGTTCGGAAAGTTCTATGTATTTTCGAGCCGCTTGCGCCTGTCTGGTAAGAGGAGCGAGCTGTTTGCTCTTTTCGTCGAGAATAAGTCCGATATTTTCAAGGTTAGCGCGCGTACGAACAAGTCTACGTTCCGCTTCAATCTTCTTTGCTTTGAATTTGGAAATTCCTGCAGCCTCGTCAAAAATACTGCGCCTATCTTCGGGTTTGGACGAAATAAGTTCGTCTATTTTGCCCTGACCAATAATCGAGTAACCCTCTTTGCCGACACCGCTATCACGAAGTGCGTCGATAATATCCGCGCGGCGACAAGGAGCCTTATTGATTAAATACTCGCTTTCATTGCTACGAAAAAGCTTGCGGGTTATTACTACTTCGTCAAAGTTGAGGTCGCGGAAAATGCGTTCGCTATTATCAAAGTACATTGAAACCTCGCAAAAAGACTGCGATTTGCGTTTTTCCGTACCGTTAAAAATAACGTCTTGCATGTTTCCGCCACGAAGCGTTTTCGAAGATTGTTCGCCCAATGCAAATCGAATTGAGTCGGCAACGTTACTCTTACCGCAACCGTTTGGACCGACGATTCCGGTTACACCGCTACCGAATTTTACTTCGATTTTATCTGCAAAGGACTTAAATCCGTTGATTTCCATTTTCTTAAATTTCAAAGCAGTAATACCTCAAATAAATTATACCATAATCAAATTGTAAAATCAATATTTTTAAGCCTTTCGTATAATTTTAAGCGCTTTAGTAGCGGCCATGCTTTCCGCTTCTTTCTTGCGTTTCCCTTCTCCTTGAGCGAGCGGTTTTCCATCCACGCAAACTTCTACGGTAAAGAATAAGTCGTGCGCCCTTCCACTCGTAGAAATAAGCTTATATTGTACTTTTCCGAGTTTTTTGCCCTGGCAGTACTCCTGCAAATCGCCTTTGGGATTTTCGCTTTTGTGGCTTTTAAACGTCTCTGAAATTCTTTCGCCAAGATGCGTTAACACGAATTTTTTCGCGTGGTCGTATCCGCCGTCCAGATAGATTGCACCTATTATTGCTTCAAATAGATCAGCCAAAACTTTTCTGTGGGTATGACGTTGTTTTTTCTCGCCTGCGCCGAAAAGCATAAACTGCTCTAATCCCAGCGTTTCTATACTTTCTTCAAGTGGTTTGGTGCTCACTATACGCGAACGTTTCTCAGTCATATTTCCCTCGTCCTCGCCTTTAAAATACAACATTTCGGCAATTATCAAGCCAAGAACTCCATCGCCGAGAAATTCCATGCGGTCGTAGGACTCCACGCCTTTTTCGTTAGCGTATGACGAATGAACAAATGCGCGCTCAAGAAGTTTGGTATCCTTGAACGCGTATCCGATAATTTTTTCTATATTGTTTATGTCAGTTGTTTTCATTCTTTTGGTCTGCAATCTCATTTTTGATGGCTTCAATAACTTTTCCGTGATGAATTTTCAATACTTGATCTACGGACGCGTATATTGACGCGGCGTTTGACGAACCGTGCGACTTAATTACGCACTTATTAATACCAAGGAAGGGTGCTCCGCCGTAATTATTATAATCCATGCGCGATTTCATATTCTTCAATGCTTTTCTCATGAAAAGATAGCCAAATTTTGCGGATCTTGATGACGATATACTTTCCTTGAGAAGTTTCATAACCATTTTTGCTGCGCCTTCGCTACTCTTAATTAGTATGTTTCCCGCGTAGCCGTCGCATACGATTAGGTCGTAATCTCCGTTAAGAGCGTCGCGCGCTTCTATGTTGCCTATGAAATTAAAGTTTCCATTTTTGAGTAAGGGAAAAGCTTGACGGTTAAGCTCGTTCCCTTTATGCTCTTCAGTTCCCACGCTAAGAAGCGATACCGTAGGATTATCCTTGCCGGTAATTGCTTTCATATAAGCGTTGCCCATAATTGCAAACTGGTATAACCATTCTGGATGAGAGTCAACGTTTGCGCCTCCGTCGGTAATACAAGTTAATCCACCGCCGAAATTGGGAAGCTGAGCTAAAAGCGTGGGACGATATATGCCGGGTAGTCTGCCGATAAGCAAAGTACTACCCGTAAGAACCGCACCCGTGCTACCGGTAGAGACCATACCGATAGTATCTCCGTCTTCCTTTAATAAATCCAAAGATTTGACCATTGACGAATTTTTTTTCGTTTTAATGGCCATCGTGGGAGAATCTTCATTCGTAATTATTTCATCAGTAAAAACCGTTTTAAGCAAGTTTTCACCGTTTTCTTCAGTTATTACTTTTTTAATAAGGGCTTCGTCACCTACGAGAGTTATATCAATATCCGAGTAGGACTTAGCTGATTTAAGCGCGCCTTTAACGATTTCTTCGGGCTTGTCGCCACCCATTGCATCTATTACGATTTTCATATCTCACCTTAAACAAACGGCCCTTTACTTAATGAAAGGGCCTTGGTCATTTTTTATTTCTTTTCTTCTTTCTGCTCAACTACCTGAACACCATCGTAATATCCGCACTTCTTGCAAATATGATGAGACTTTTTCAGTTCGTGGCACTGAGGACACTCAACGAGCGCGACAGGTTGTACTTTCCACTGAGCATATCTGGTGCTACTTCTCTGTTTAGATTGCTTTCTCTTGGGTACTGCCATTTATATGCACCTCCTTTTGTCACTTTGCCGATATATTATATTAAAACTCAGCAATATTGTCAATTGTTTTTAATCGGTTTTCTACTTTTTTTTGGGTTTTGCTTCTCTTGCAGGCGTATCTGCTCCGCAAGCGTGTCTGCCTGCAAGAACTTTAAGGACTTCTTCGTAAGAAACGCCTCTTGATTGCATAAGAACGAAGAGATGATAAAGTAAATCGGCAATCTCACCAGACAGTTCGGCGTTGTCTTTCTTCATAGCGGCTATAACCGCTTCCGTCGCTTCTTCGCCTACTTTTTTGCAAATCTTTTCAGTTCCTTTATTGAGAAGATAATTAGTATACGAGTTTTCCTGTGGATTTTCTGCTCTATCTTTAATCGTCTCGTCCAAAACTCTAAGAACGGAGAGATTTCCAACGCCGTTTTCAAACGTAGAAATTTCGTTAAAGAAACAGGAGCGACTTCCCGTGTGACACGCAACGCCCGATTGGCGAACTTTAAGCAAAAGACAGTCGTTATCGCAGTCGGAGTATATCGAAACTACCTTTTGAAAATGCCCACTTGTTTCGCCTTTATGCCAAAGCTGTTTTCTGCTTCTGGAATAGTACCATGCGTCACCGCTTTCCAGCGTTTTATTATATGCTTCCTCGTTCATATAAGCTTGCATAAGGACTTCGTTCGTAACCGCGTCTACGGTAATTACGGGGATAAGTCCGTCCGAATTGTATTTCAATTTGCACATAATTTTAAAGCCTCTTTTAAGTCTACTTTGTTTTCGTAATACGCTTTGCCAAGAATAGCAGCGTAAATTCCTCTTTCTTTAATGCGTTTAATGTCGTTTATATCTTTTACTCCGCCACTTGCAATTACGCAAGCATTGAGTTTTTCGGTAAGTATAGCCGTGCCGTCTATATTAGCGCCGGATAGCATTCCGTCACGTGAAACGTCCGTGTGAAGGAAATACTTTGCTCCCATGTCGGCAAGAGTTTTTCCGAGCTGAAGCGCCGTAAGTTCAGATTTTTCTTTCCAGCCTCTTACTGCGATTTTTCCGTCTTTAACGTCAAGCCCGCAAACAATTGCTTCCGCACCGAACTTTTCAATCATCTCTCCTACTTTTTCGGTAGCCGTAGCGCATATCGTTCCGAGAACAGCGCGTTTCGCGCCCGCATCAAGCAGAGCTTTTACTTTTGATTCGTCCCGTAATCCACCGCCCGATTCTACTTTGAGAGAAGTACGAGATGAAATCTTTTCGATAATATCAAAGTTATTACCGCTACTTTCAGCGCCGTTCAAGTCAACGACGTGAATCCATTCTGCGCCTGCATCTTCAAATCGTTTTGCCATGTCAAGCGGGTTTCCGTATATCGTAACTTTTCCATAATCGCCACCGAGCAGTCTTACGGCGTTTCCTTCATAAATATCTATTGCGGGCAATAATATCATTCAAGAGCTCCCTTTGTGCTGAGTACTTTGTCTGACGTAATACGGATTGCCGAGCCAAACGCGCGCGCAAAAGATTTGAAAATCGCTTCGCACATATGGTGCGTATTACTTCCGCGAAGAAGATCTATATGAAGATTGATCATACCGTACGAGCAAACTGCGCGGAAAAATTCTTCGGTAAGATCAGCGTCGTATGCGCCAATATAACCTGAAAGATGTCCTGCGTTGTATACGAGGAAAGAACGGCCTGAAAGATCTATTACACTTCTTGCAAGCGAGTCGTCCATCGGCACGTATTCACAAGCAAATCTTGCTATTCCCTTTTTATCGCCCAGCGCTTTGTCTATGAGCTTACCAAGTACGATACCGATATCCTCTACCGTATGATGACCGTCAACGTTAAGATCGCCTTTGCATTTCACGGTAAGATCAACACCGCCGTGTACAGCTATTATAGAAAGCATGTGGTCAAAAAAACCTATACCGGTATCAATATCGGCTTTTCCTATACCATCGAGATTAAGCTCGACGAATATATCAGTTTCCTTAGTTTTTCTAACGAGTTTTTCCGATCTCATATAAACCTCACAAACGTACTCTAATTGAGTTTGCATGCGCGCTGAGTCCTTCAGCTTCCGCAAGCGCGATAATGTCTTCTGCCGATTGTTTTAAAGACTTTTCGTCATATTTTATAAGACTGATTCGTTTAACGAAATTACTTACGCCGAGTGCAGAAAAGAAACTTGCCGTTCCACCGTTGGGCAATACGTGGTTCGTTCCTGCATAATAATCTCCAAGAGGTTCGGGCGACCAATGTCCCATAAACACCGCACCCGCATTAATTACGAGCGGAAGAAGCGAGTCAGGATCGTTTACGCAAAGTTCGAGATGTTCGGGAGCAACTGCATTGGAAATTTCCATACATTCTTCCAAGCTTTCGGCTAAAATTATAGTTCCGTAATCGTTTATCGAAGTTTCGGCAATCTTTTGTTTGGGAAGAAGCGCAACTTGTCTATCTACCTCCACGCTCACTTTCTCTGCAAGGGATTTGTCCGTAGTGACTAAAATACTC
>JAFTMM010000049.1 GCA_017452405.1 Clostridia bacterium
CAAAGAACGGAAATAAAAATATCGTCAGAGATTGATCTGACGATATTTTTTGTGTTTAAGTAATTTACCACAGCTCCGGTTTGCTTTCTACGCTGTCTTTCTCGGTGATCTTTCTTATAGGTCTGCAAGGATTGCCGTAAGCGAGATAGCCGTCCGGAATATCCTTAGTCACCACGCTACCTGCTCCAACTACACAACCCGAACCGATACGCGCTCCTGCAAGCACCGTTACGTTCCCCGCTATCCAACAGTCGTTTCCGATGGACACGGGCGCGCCGTATTCTTTATCCGTGACGTATCCTTTGTTTTTATCAAAGTACATCTTTCTTTCTTCGGCGAGCAGGGGATGTTTGGGCGGAAGAATGGAAACGTTCGGTCCGATAAATACGTTGTCACCGATAGTGACGGGGCAAACGTCGAGCACGGTAAAATTAAAATTCACGTAACAACCTTTGCCAAACGTAGTATTTACGCCGTAATCAAAGAAAATCGGTCCTTGTATACACGCGTCTATTGCGCTGGGCAACAGCTCTGCAAGTATTTCTTTGCGTTTATCCGTTTCCGTTTCAAGAGTGTCGTTATAAAGCTTGCAAAGTTCGTGCGCGCGCACTCTACGGCGCATAACTTCTTCCTCGTTAGGATCGTAAATTTTGCCTGCAAGCATTTTTTCGTATTCAGTCATGATCAGTTCTTAGTCAACGTATATCCGTCTTTTGCGTCCTTAACGCTATAACCCAGCGAAGCAATCTCCGCTCTGAGCGCGTCACTCGTAGCCCAATCTTTGGCAAGGCGAGCAGTCCAACGCTTTTCGGCAATGGCTTTTACTTCTTCGGGAATATCTTCTTTCTTTTCTTCCACGCACTTGTCAAGTGAAAGTCCGAGTACGGAATCCGCCCACATAGCAACCTCATATATATCACGGGAAGGAGGATTTTTAAGAAGCGTCCACAGCGCGCCCATGCCGAGAGGAATGTTAAGGTCGTCGCTTACGGCTTCGGAAAACTCTTTACGGAAGTTCTCGATAACTGCTGGGTCTGCTTTCGCAGTAGACTCAGCGCACGCTTTAAGAAGCGCAAGCAGTCTTGCGTAAGCTATTTTAGATGAGTCCATACCCTCGAAAGTGAAGTTCAGCTTTTTGCGGTAATGCGTATTAAGGCAGAAGTATCTGAAGTCCATAGGGGAGTAGCCCTTTTCTTCAAGCTGATCTAGAGTATAGGTGTTTCCGAGACTCTTGCTCATCTTTCTGCCGTCTACCTGCATGAATTCCACGTGCATCCAATAGTTGACCGCCTGATGATCGAGGAGCGCTTCGGACTGCGCGATTTCGTTTTCATGGTGAATGGGAATATGGTCCACACCACCGGTGTGTATATCGAAAGTATCGCCGAGGTACTTTCTTGACATAGTCGAACATTCGATATGCCAGCCAGGATAACTGCGTCCCCACGGCGAATCCCATTGCATGATATGTTCTTTCGGAGCTTTCTTCCACAACGCAAAGTCGGCAGGATTGCGCTTCTCGGTATTAACGTCCACGCGCGCGCCAGCAATATTTTCGTTCATCTTGGTATTGCCGGACAGCTTACCGTAAGAAGGGAACTGAGAAATATCAAAATAAATGCCATCGCTTGTTTCGTAGCCGTAGCCCTTTTCCACTAGCGTTTCCACAAAGCTGAGCATATCGTCGATATGTTCGGTAGCTTTAGCTATAATTTCGGGGCGTTCGATATTAAGACGCGCCGTATCTTTAAGGAAAAGATCGGTGAAATGCTCTGCAATTTCCCACGGAGTTTTGCCCGTTTTCTTAGCGGCAGTCTGCATCTTGTCTTCGCCTTCGTCAGCGTCCGAAGTAAGATGTCCTACGTCGGTAATGTTCATTACGCCGAGCAGTTTATAGCCGTTAAACTTAGCGACTCTGCGAAGCGTATCCATAAATAGATAGGCGCGCATGTTGCCCATATGCGCCTGTGAATAAACGGTAGGACCACACGAATACATTCTGAGTTCGTTTTCGTGCACCGTTTTAAGTTCTTCTTTTTTTCGTGTAAGCGTATTATAAACTATCATATTACAAAACCTGATTATTCTTTCTTTTCTTTAAGCGAAGCTATCGTTTTTTCCAACTCGCTTATGCGCCTTTCAAGAGCGCACATCTTGTCTTCTACAGGATCGGGCAAGCATTGATCGAGATCGTCCACGCGTTCGCCGTTAAGCCTAACGACTACGCCGGGTACGCCGACTACCGTAGCGTTAGGGGGTACGTCGTGAAGAACTACGCTACCTGCGCCTATCTTGGCGTTACGACCTATCGTTATCGGTCCGAGCACCTTTGCGCCTGCGCTTATCATAACACCGCTTTCAACGGTGGGGTGACGTTTGCCCGTTTCTTTACCCGTACCGCCTAGTGTTGCGCCCTGATAAATGGTGACGTTGTTTCCGATTTCCGTCGTTTCACCGATAACTACGCCCGTGCCATGGTCAATGAATACGCCGTAGCCGATTTTTGCTCCGGGGTGTATCTCGATGCCCGTAAGAAATCGCGCCCACGCAGAGATCATGCGCGCAATGAGCCTAAAACCGCGAACGTGGAAGAAATGCGCGATTCGGTAATGCACGAGAGCGTGAAAACCGTTATACGTGAGGATAATCTCCCACGCGCTTCTTGCCGCCGGATCGTGATCAAGCGCTGCTTTTAAATCCATTTTTATTTTATTAACTTTTCTTTTCATAGTATTTGTTTAAATGAAGGAGAGGAGATCGATCAAATCACGGAATTTTTGCACGCCGAGTTCATACTCTTTTTCGCTTGAAAAAATTCCTTTGAACTTTTCCTCGATTTTCTTGACAGTTACAGCAAGCTCTTTTTCACCTTTTTCGGTAATATAGTAGGAAATAACTCGCTTGTCGTCGGAGTTTTTGACCTTAACGATCACGCCGTCTTTAACCATTTTGTTGCATAGCAGGGCAAGGTTACTCTTAACCATACAAAGCTGTTCCATAAGTTCAGGTGGCGAACATGGTTTTTTAGACAGTAAAAACAGCGTTTTGGTACGCAACGTAACGGCGCAACCTTTACCTTGTTCGAAATTACAGGCGCTTCTCGTTGCTATGCGGAGCTCTATTAAGTTTTCTCCTAACTCTTTCATTATGGTAGTAATTATATAATAACGAGATAATTAAGTCAAGCAAGGCGCGTGGGGATTAATAAAAATACTGATAAATTTAAGTTCTACGCCTTAAATTATAAATTTTTCTTAAAAAGCAATTGCCAAATGCAAAAGTATATGTTATAATAACAATGCAGGGTACTGCAGAACTAATTATGATTCAAGGAAGGGAAAAATGAACGTTACGGAAGTACGAGTAAGACTCATCAAGAAAGACGACAGTAAGCTTCGCGCAGTAGCATCGATAACGATCGACGATTGCTTCGTAGTACATGACGTAAAGGTTATTGAGGGCAGTGACGGCTGTTTTATCGCAATGCCTTCGAAGAAAACGCCGGAGGGTGAATATAAGGATATAGTTCATCCGCTGAATACCGAAACCCGTGAATTGGTTTCAAAGAGCGTTCTCGCCGAGTACGAGAAAGCAAAATTAGCAAGTCAATAATCCCACATGAGGATGGTGGATATGAGCGGAAGCGTGTTTTTTGTGCGCCTTCCGCTTTTTATTAAGCGTGAATACTATTATCTATGCAAATCATCAGAGAAAATTGCGGAATTAGAATAATCGGAGCAGAGTGTTTTGATCTCTCGGATACTTTGTCTTGCGGACAAACTTTCAGGTTTAGTCAGACGTCTGACGGCTTTTCAGTTTGGTCAATGGACAAGTACGCCGAAGTAACGCAAATCGCAGACGAAGTAGCGATTAAATCGGACGACGCCGATTATTTTTTAAAATACTTTGCCTTTGACGTAGATTATAGGGCGCTATTTAATAAACTATCGGCTTTTCCCGAACTACGAGTTTCCGCCGAAGCGTCAAAAGGTGTTCGTCTGCTCCGTCAGGATGCCTTTGAAATGATAATTTCCTTTATCATTTCCGCTAATAATAATATTCCACGAATTAAGAAAATCATAAACCGTCTTTGTGAGGAAGCGGGAAAGAAAACGCCTTACGGTTACGCGTTTCCAACGAGAGAACAGCTCTTGACACTTTCCATAGATGATTTTGTTAGTCTTGGAGCCGGTTACCGCGCGCCTTATCTTTACGAAGCCGTACGTGCGGTGGATGACGATTTTATTGCGGAAGTCAAAACCTTGCCAACAGACGAGGCAATGAAAAAACTACTCACGGTCAAGGGCGTAGGCCCGAAAGTAGCGGATTGTATAATGCTTTTCGGTTTAGGGCGTGGCGATACGTTTCCGGTAGACGTATGGATGGAACGCGCGCTCATAACGGACGAGCTGAATACAAATGCTAAAATCCGCGCGTTTTATCTTGATCGGTACGGCGCGCTTGCCGGGCTTGCTCAGCAATATATCTATCACTACGCAAGGAATATTCAAAATAAAAAAGCATAAACGATAAAAGCGAACTTGACTTTTCAGGTTCGCTTTTGTATACTAACGGTATGTTCAGAGCTTACGACAAAAACGGAGAAATCTCATACTCACTCGGCGCGTTTCCGACGGTGGAGCTTATTAAGCGCAGGTCGGAGGACGTTCTTTCCATTGCCTTGCACTCCAAGTTCCGCATTACGGACGAGGTTGAGGCGATTCTGGAAAGCGTTAAGGATAAGGTAATAACGAGTGACAGAGCGGTAGAGCGCGTGGCAAAAAAGGGGAATACCTTTATGGTTGGCGCATTCCGTAAGCGCTACGAGGGGTTTGAAACTGCAACGCACGTATGCCTCGTCAATCCTTCGGATGCGGGCAATCTCGGTACAATAATGCGTACTATGCTCGGCTTTGACGTGAAAAATCTGTGCATAGTAGGCGAGTCAGCCGACGTTTACGATCCGAGAGCGGTTCGCGCATCTATGGGCGCGGTTTTTGCGCTTAGCGTGTCGCTGTTTGAAACGTGGGAGGACTATGCAAAAGCTCATACCGAGCCGAAGTATCTGTTTATGTTGGACGAGCGCAGTAAGCCTCTCGGAAGCGTGAAAGCAGAGTCGCCCTGCGCGTACGTTTTCGGCAACGAGGGTAGCGGACTTCCGAGTGAGCTTGCCGAGGCAGGCACGCCGATAATCATTACTCATACCAAAGAAATAGATTCTCTCAATCTACCGCAAGCCGTTGCAATAGGCTTGTATGAAATGACCAAAGACGATTTCAAAAGGCTTCCTTGATTAGCGTGTTATCCTTAACGGAGAACACGCATCGAGATAAATCCCTTCGGGATTTGCGATATATGCCTTCGGCGTTCGATATGTGCTGAGCACTCGATATGTTTGCTAAATTTAATAAAACTTAAGGGAGGTAACGCGAATTGAAGAAAGTGACCAAATTGCAAAAAATTATTATCATTATAATTTATGCCTTGTTGATTTTTACTTATTTTTCAATGTGTATTTATGGATCGTTTACGCCAGGTTATTTCACGTTTATGGTGGACGATGCAATATTTCCGTTGGGTGGATTTATTTTATTTACGATTATTCAGGCAATAGTGTACCACACAGGGAAAAATGCAGAGTTGGTTTATGGCTTGAATTTGGTTATAGCTCCCGTTAAAGGAGCATCGGTAATAATTATTGATTTTATTATGGATTTTTTCAATCTGCATTTCAATTCGCTATATTCAGTTTTGGTTTTGCTGTTCCTTATAGCAGTTGCGCTTTCTGCCATAGTAGAAACGATATTTGCAAGTAAGTTGTTAAAAGACAGTAAGCCTACGGATAAAGAAATGGAAACGGAAAAATAAGGTTATAAAACGAAAAAGGGGCTGTCGCATTAAGAGGCAAATCCGAATAAAAAATAAGCGTTCAAATGCTACAAGGCAGTTGAACGCTTATTGCTTTTGTGGTATAATTATATTGACAGAAAATCCTACAAAAGCGAGAAAATTATACTATGATTGTAAATGAAAAGCAAGTAATTTTACCATTGAATTTAGGAATTAAAATTCCAAGTGACGATCCCGTTCGTAAATTAGATGAAATTTGTGAAGAATTAGATTACTCTGAGTTATATAAACAATATGCTCGTTCATGGCGTAAATTTGATCCGAAGATGTTATTCAAGATATTAGTTTACGGATATATGAATGGCAAATATTCTTGTAGAGATATTGAAAAAGCATGTAGACGAGATATTTGTTTCATGTGGCTTCTTAACGGTAGCGCCGTTCCGGATAATACCACTATAGCTCGTTTTCAGAATAATACACTTTTACCCGTTATAGAAAAGTTATTTTATCAAGTAGTAGAAAAGCTTTATGAACTTAATGAGATTAGATTTGAAAATATATTTATAGACGGAACCAAAATAGAAGCAAACGCAAATAAATATACTTTCGTATGGAAATCTCAGGTAGAAAAGTATTCGTCTAAATTATCCGAGAAAACTAAAGATAAGATCTTGGATTTAAAACTTCGTTATGGTCTTAAGGAAGATTTGGATTTAAGTTCGTGTCTTGAGTGGATAGAATTACAAGCAAGATTATGTGGTATAAAATTCGTATACGGAATTGGTAAGCACAAGACACAAATACAAAAAGATATAGAATACTTAACTGAAGTCATAAATAAGCAAGGAAAATACGCAAAATATCTAGCATTAATGAATAAGCGAAAGAGCTTATCCAAAACAGACGTAGACGCGACGTTTATGCGAATGAAAGAAGATCATATGAGAAACGGGCAATTAAAACCGGCGTACAATATACAGATAGGAGTAGAAAGTGAATATATAGTAGGAATAGGTTCTTTTACTGACAGATCAGACGTTAATACGTTAATACCGTTTTTAAGCAAGGTAAGAAGAAACACAGCTAAAATTTATAAGAACGTAATAGCAGATGCAGGATATGAGAGTGAAGAGAACTACAGATATTTGGAAGAGAACGGACAGACGAGTTATATAAAGCCGGTAAATTATGAAATATCCAAAACGAGAAAATATAAGGCAAATAAATATCGAGTAGAAAATATGACGTATGACAAAGAGAGTGATGAATTTACATGCGCAAATGGGGATAAGTTAAAATATATTTGTTCGAGTACGAAGCTTGCCGCTAACGGATATGAGATAGAACGACGACATTACAAGAATGAAAGCTGTAACGAATGTCGGTACAGAAAAGAATGCCACAGTGCAGTAAATGAAAATAGGACAATAAAGGTATCGCTGAAATTTCTTGAAAAAAGAAGGCAATCATTAAGAAATATAACGACAAATACAGGGATAAAATTACGAGTAAACCGATCGATACAAGTAGAGGGAGCGTTTGGTGTAATAAAGCAGGATATGGGGTTCAGGCGTTTTTTAACGAGAGGGAAACGCAAGACAGAGACGCAATTTTACTTACTGGCAATAGCATTTGACATACAAAAATTATGCTCACGCATAGAAAAAGGGCGATTTAACGTAGATTTGTTTAAAATACAAGATACAGCATAAAAAGAGAGAACAACTAAAAAAGAGGGTTATCCACAAGCCCTCTATTGAAAACAGCCGTTATTTTGCCAATATAGACAAAAAACGGCTGTTTTAGTAAATATTCAGTATTTAGTACTATCGCAAGCGAATTAATTTATCCACTTGCGACAGCCCCTTGTGCTTAGCAATAGATATATCAATCTAAATCATAAATACTTTCTATATAAGTTACATTCAATTTCCTTATATATTCTTCATGCGCGATTTGATATGGATGATTTTTATATGGTCTTGTCACTACATAATATTTAAGCTTTGGAAGATAAAGCGCTAAAACTTGTAGCAATTTGGTATTTACATATAATAATCGGTGTTTTTTGAGGCTTTTATTTGCTAAATAATAAATAATTACATTTTCACTATACGGATATTGAACAACTATTTTTTCAATATTGCTTACCTCAATTATTTTTTTTGATACAAAAAATAACCTGAAACGATATATTATTATTTTATCTTTACTTATCTTAATAGAATCCAAAAGCCACATCGAGAAAATTATCTCAAACATAATATATGCAATCGTGCACCATAAAAGCAAGTTAAAATTTTGAACGACTATGTCCATTATCAAGATGACTAGATAAAAAGTTGTTAATATAGCCGTAAATGAAATAAACAAAATTGCGCTCGGAAAAACTTTTTTTGACATATCTTTCTCTCTTTATGTGGTCAAAGCAGACACCAAATTTGTAACAACATTAGTAGCAAGAGCGATACCATAATTTATAAATGCTTTAGGGGTAGTTAATGTCTTAAAAATCCCTTTCTTGACATTCTTAACAGAATCGATCATTAAATCAACACCAATATTTGATATAGTTTTATTTAGAGATTTTGCTGCTGATGTATGAAACATGTCTATTC
>JAFTMM010000050.1 GCA_017452405.1 Clostridia bacterium
GCCGTTGCAATAATGCTGGGCGGAATAATACTTATAAACCACTCTACGCCCACCGTGGCGCACGCCGACGGCGAGGGCATACTCACCGTACATTTTATCGACTGCGGACAGGCGGACGCTTGCGTTATTCAGTTCCCTGACGACAAAACCATGCTAATTGACGCCGGCCATACCAGCTCGGCGAGCTACGCCAACGTAGTAGACTACATAGAGGATCTTAACATAACCAAGTTCGATTACTTCATTATGACTCACGCCGACGCTGACCATATCGGCGGTGTAACCAAAGTTTTCGACGGAAGCGTTACGGCGGACGTAGTTTGGAGACCGTCGCAGATAGCTAGTGATGAAGGTTATACCGATCCGGCAATCGCAAAAACCGGCAAATACGGTTTGCCTTATGACGAGTCCGAAGCTACGTCTAAGGATCATAAGCAAAAATCTGCAACCTACAAAGAAGCGCTTGAATGTGTGTATGAAATGACGGACGAGGTATACGTTATCGATCCGTCCAATGATGAAACTAACCATATCGAGAACTCGGTTACGGTGAGCGGAGAGACGTTTACTTACACTTTCGATATGTATTCCCCGCTTGAGCCACCCTATAAAAATAACAACGACTATTCGCCCATAATGGTGCTGTCGTACGCAGGTAGAAATATCGTGCTTGCCGGAGACGCCGAAGAAGAGAACGAAGCGGAGTTTGTGGATAAAGTGAAAAACACCAACGACGACGACAGATACGACCGTTTCCGTGAAGGCTTCCACGCCGACGTGCTCAAAATGTCTCACCACGGTAGCGAAACCTCATCGAGTGAGGAATATCTCGAAATTATGTGCTCGGACGTAGAAGCGCGCGCAAACACCTATACTATTTTCAGTTGCGGTGAAGGCAACAGTCACGCTCACCCTCAATTTGGCGTACTTGACAGAACGCGCGCAATGGGTTTCAGTCCCGAACGCATAGAGCGCACCGACTTAAACGGCAATATCAAATTCGATATTCAGAGCGGTGGCGAAATGACGCGCACCCACGATCGCGACGCTGAGATATCCGATCTTCTCACTACCGGTAGCAGTAGCTCGCGCGAAGAGCAAACCATAGAAGACAACGGCGTTCGACCTACCGAACCCAACGGCTCGCCGGTAACGCGCGATCCTTCTTCGGGCGGAAACAACGAGGGTAATAACAACGGAAATAGCGACGAAGGTTTTTCGATTGACGCGCTTATCGCAATGTTCCTTGAATTAGAGCTAATATATAAGATATTGATAATAGGCGGAGTGGCACTCGTTATAATAATATTGATAGCCATACTCGTGGTTGTTGCCAAAAAGAAAAGTAAAAAAAGAAGTAAGAAAAGTAAGAGCAAGAAAAGTAAGAGCAAGAAAAGATAAGATATAAGGTGGGACTTCTCCTTGAGAAAATTAACACCTCATCCGTCAGCTAGCGCTGACACCTTCTCCTGCTCGCAATCATAGATTGCTCACCGCTTGGGCTATAAACAGTCCACAGGACTGTTTATTACGCGTCGCGCCTCAGGGGGAAGGCGGAGAAAGGCTTCTTTTTGAGGCGTTATACGAGAAAAGAACAAGGCAGAGAAAGGCTTCTCCTTGAGGCGCGACGCGTCATAAACAGTCCTGTGGACTGTTTATAGCCTAAGCGGGGAGCAATCTATGATTGCGAGCAGGTAGCGTCGTCGCCGTAGGCGACTGATGAGGTGGAAATGAACAAAACAAACAATTCAAACCTTACTAGCGTATCAAAAATACTTCGCAAAAATATGACAAAAGAGGAAAGACACCTTTGGTATGATTTTCTTAAAAATTTACCGCAAACTATTAATCGACAAAAAGTAATTGGTAGTTATATCGTAGATTTTTACTGTGCGAGTGCTAAGATTGTTATTGAATTGGATGGTTCACAACATTATGAAGATGAGGGAAAGGAGAAAGACAAAGCAAGAGACGCTTATTTGAATGCTTTGGGTATAAAGGTGTTAAGGTATTCAAACCTTGACGTTAACAGAGATTTTGAAAACGTATGCGCAGATATATTAAGACATATTAACACCTCATCCGTCAGCTTAGCGCTGACACCTTCCCCACAGGGGGAAGGCGGAGAAAGGCTTCTTTTTGAGGCGTTATACGAGAAAAGAACAAGGCAGAGACAGGCTTCTCCTTGAGGCGTTATACGAGAAAAGAACAAGGCAGAGAAAGGCTTCTCCTTGAGGAGAAGCTGTCGCCGTAGGCGACTGATGAGGTGGAAAGAAGTTTTAAGAATGAGAACACCTCATCCGTCAGCTGGCGCTGACACCTTCTCCTGCTCGCAATCATAGATTGCTCACCGCTTGGGCTATAAACAGTCCACAGGACTGTTTATTACGCGTCGCGCCTCAAGGGGAAGGCAGAGAAAGGCGTACCCTTCCTTAAACTTTGAAAAAATTTCAACAAACTTTTGAAAAACATATTGACAAATCTAATTTATATGGTATAATAATACCGTATGATGATAGATGAGAAAATGAGTAAATAAGAAAAACAACCGCTTTCCGTCTTTTTTTCGGGGTGCGGTTTTTCATGTTTAGTCATCTTTTATTTGTCAGAGGTGCGAGGGGAAACAGCGTATCGTTCGCTAAAACGAAAAAAATCAAAAATGCGCATAGCGTGAACTACGCGTGCGCGAAAAGGAAACGATGATGAAGTACAAAGAACTAATCAGCAAACTGACTTTGGAAGAAAAGGTCGCACTTACTTCGGGTAAAGACTTCTGGTCGTCGGTGGAGATCGACAGAGAGGGCGTAAAAGTTCCCTCCATGTTCCTTTCCGACGGACCTCACGGTATCCGTAAGCAGGCGGCTGCGTCCGACCACCTCGGACTTAACGCTTCCATTCCTGCAACCTGTTTCCCTACGGCAGCAACCATGGCCAACAGCTGGAACGACGAGCTGGGCGAAGAAATGGGTAAGATGCTGGGCGAAGAAGCCGTTGACGAGAAAGTTAACGTGCTCCTCGGACCGGGCACCAACCTCAAGCGTAACCCCCGTTGCGGACGTAACTTCGAGTACTTTGCCGAAGACCCTCTTCTTGCCGGAAGAATGGCTGCGGCGTACGTAAGAGGTATTCAGTCCAACGGTATCTCCGGTTGCGTTAAGCACTTCGCGCTCAACAACCAGGAAGAACGCCGAATGGTTATTGACACCATCGTAGACGAGCGTACCATGCGCGAGCTTTACCTTAAAGCTTTTGAAGTAGCTATTAAGGAAGGTAAGCCTTGGACTATCATGTCTTCGTATAACATGGTAAACGGCACGCACGTTAACGAAAACCTTCACCTCATGAAAGACATTCTTCGTGACGAGTGGGGCTACGAAGGCGTGGTAGTAACCGACTGGGCAGGATGTAACGACAGAGTACAGGGACTTATTGCTAGCAACGAACTTGAAATGCCTAGCTGTCTGTATTCTAATCAGGACCTTTACAAGGCCCTTACCGAAGGCTACGAGATTCCCGATGACCTCAAAGCGGATCGCCCCGGCGACCAATACGACCGTATCATGGCTGCGCTTAAGGACGGCAAGCTGGACGAGAAGTATCTCGACGAAGCTCTCGACAGACTTCTCGACCTCATCTTCCGCACCGAAAAGGCGTTTGAGGGCAGACCGGCAGACCAGCCTCTCCGCGTAGTAAACGTGGACGAGCACCACGAAATGGCGAAGAAGTGCGCGCGCGAATGTATCGTACTTCTCCGTAACGAGAACAACGTTCTTCCTCTTAAAATGGGAACGACCGTTGCCGTTATCGGTGACTTCGCAAAAGTGCCCCGTTATCAGGGCGCAGGTTCGAGTGTGGTTAATCCTACCAAACTCGACTCGCCTCTCGCATGCCTCGGCTTCAAGATCGAGAAGAACGAAAAGAACCCTCTTCCCGATCCAAAAGACAAAATCGTGGGCGTAGGCGACAATATTTTCGGACTCAAAGTAGTAGGCTACGAGCCCGGCTTCGACCGCTACGGCAAGAAGAGCGACGGCATGATCAAGAGCGCTTGCGCGCTTGCAAGCAAAGCAGACGTAGCTCTCGTTTACCTCGGACTTGACGAGGTTACCGAAGCGGAAGGTCTTGACAGAACTAACATCAAGATCCCTCAGCCTCAGCTTGACCTCGTAGACGAGCTTGCTAAACTCGGCAAGAAGATCGTCGTAGTTCTTTCCTGCGGATCAGCAGTAGAACTTCCTTTCGCAGACAAAGTAGACGCTATCGTTCACGCATACCTCGGCGGTCAGGCTATCGCTGAAGCAGTGCTCGACGTAGTAGTCGGCAAGGTTAACCCTTCGGGCAAGCTCGCAGAGAGCTATCCTATCAATTACGTTGATTGCTCCTCCGCAACGCACTTCCCCGGAAAAGAGAGAAGCGTAGAATACAGAGAGGGTATGTACGTCGGTTATCGTTATTACGAAACCGCAGGCGTGCCCGTTCGCTATCCTTTCGGTTTCGGTCTGAGTTATACGACTTTCGAATACTCGGATCTTACCGTTTCAAGTGAAGGCGCAACCTTCACTATCACCAACAAGGGCGACCGTGACGGCGCGGAAGTAGCTCAGCTTTACGTTGGACTTCCCGGAGCTAAGGTCTTTAGACCTGCAAAAGAACTCCGTGGCTGGAAGAAAGTGTTCATCAAAGCAGGCGAAAGCGCTACCGTTACCATTCCTTTTGACGACAGAACTTTCCGTTACTTCAACGTTAAGACCAACGGTTGGGAAATCGAGGGCGGTGCGTACGATATTATGATCGGCGCTTCCGTTGCAGATATCCGCCTCAAAGCGTCTATGGACGTAGAGGGAACGACGGACGTTAACCCTTACGACGCTGAGAAACTTCCTTCGTATTATAGCGGTAAAGCCGCAATGGTAGGAAAGGATGAATTCCGCGCGCTCCTCGGTTCGGACGAATTCGACGAGGCGGTAGCTAAGGGCGACAAAACCCCTCTTAATACCTATCCGCTTCCCGATCCCGGATATAAGTTCTATAAGAGAAAGAGAATGAAGATCCACTACAACTGCACCGTTGCCGACCTTAAATACTCCAAGCGTTGGTTCGGCAGAGTGTTCTCGGGTGGAGTTCGCTTCCTTAAGTCGTTCATGTGGGCTGTGGGCAACCGCACGCTTTCCAACACCCTCGTTATGGGCGTAGTACATCAGCCCATGCGTGGTATGGCTAAGTTCGCAGGTATGAACAGAGCGCAGATGGACGGTCTTATCATGATGTGTAACGGTAAATTCTTCAAAGGTCTCGGCCAGCTTATGAGCGGTAAGACCAAAGAGCAGAAAAAGGCTGAAAAATTAGCAAAAAAACAGGCTGAAAAAGCTGAAAATTAAAAGAAGAAAGAAGAAAAGAAAGGAGAACAAAATTATGTCAACAAGTGAAGCTACGGTTAATCTTTTAACCGCAGAAGAAATCAAGAGCGAAATTAAACCGCTCTCCTCTAACGCATTCCTTGCGTTTTTCCAGAGAATTTACCGCGCATGGCTCGGTTTCTGGTACGGATTCTGCGATAAGCACCCCAAAGCAGGTAAGCTTATCGGTCAGTTCGTAGTAATGTTCGTGTTCAGCAACGCAGTTACCATCTGGCAGTTACTCGTAATGCTCTTCCTTCCCTATGCGTTCGTCGCAATTTGGGACGTGCCGTTTATATGGCCGGCAATTGAGCTTCCCGGAGTTTTTGACTCTCAAGGCAACCAGATGTTCTACGCTATTTTCAATGAACCCCTTCAGTTTAATAAAGAAGGCGCGCTTATTGCCGGCGGTATCGGTAACTTCATTGCATTCGAAATCGCAGTATTTACCGCACAGTGCATTAACTTCCCTCTTCAGAGAAATATTACCTTCAAGTCCAACGGCAATCCCGTTATTCAGGCTATCTGGTATTTCATCGGTTGGGTACTCATTTCCGTATTCACGAACGCCGTATGGGGCATCATTCAGCCTTTCGCTACCGCTTGGGGCTGGAATGAAACCATTCCCGTGGTTGTAACGCTTCTTAAGACGGTTCTTACCGGTGGCGTATCCATGCTTATATTCTTCTTCATCTTCCTTATTATCTTCCCTGACGCTAATAAGGTTGCGGCTAAGGCAAGAGCTAAGGCAGATGCTATTAAAGCAAGCGATGCAGATCCTGCTACCAAGGCGGCAGCAGAACTTAAGGCAGTTCAGAAGGAAGAAGAAGCAAGACTCTTCAACGTTAAGACCGCTAAATACAAGGCAGTTTCGCAGGCGAATACCCGCGCAGTTCAGTTTGGCTCGGTAGTAGCTAACGCTGAAAAGGCAAAGGCAAGCGCAGAAACCGAAGAAGCTAAGGCTAAGGCAGCAGAGATGGAAGCTCGTATTCCCGAATATCAGCTCAAGGCTAGCGAAGCTATTGCGGTTAAGCGCGAGGCAGTTAAGGCTTACGAAATTGCTATCGACGAAATCAAGGCGGCTAAGACCGCGCGTGGAGAAGATCTTTCCAAAGTTTATTAATTGCAATAGCGACGAGAAGTCGCCAAATACCAAGTATATTTGCCAATTAAGGTACATATATTAGATGACGAACAAAATTAAAAAACTAAACAAACTTTACTGAAATTCCCTGATAACCGTGCGGATAATTTTTCCGTACGGTTATCTGCGGTAATTCGAACTTAATTAAATGAAAAAATACGTGAAAATATTCCGAATATCCATAGTGGCGCTAGCAATAACCGCGCTCATTCTGGAAATACTTCCGTTCAGCTTAACGCTGTCCTTTGACGTCGGTTCGACCCCGACGGTGACGGAAACTTACTCGTTTTTCAATCCCGTAGTCAATACCTACGGCGCATACACGGCGCTTCCTGCGTCCGTGGCAACTTGCGTGTTGTTATTCATATCACTCGCGCAGATAATTAAGCCGTATCCGGCGCTAGAAAAATTCGTTCCGCTTATATCGATAGCGGCGTTTATTCTGACTCTCTTCATACTCTTAACGCAAGAGTTCAACGCACTCGCGTTGATTATAGGGATTAGTTTGTTTTTATGCTTTCTGCTTGCAATCGTGCCGTTTGTAATTATGACAAAAGCGGAAAATTAATTCTTGCGCGCCACTAACGTTCGCCTTTGGCGCGCGCAGAAATGCACCGCATCTGCGAGTTCTTTTTTGCACTTTCTCCCAAAATGCCCCTCGTCACCGTGAGGTAGACTTCGGGGACGTTGGCTAAAGCCATACGCATTTTGGAAGAAATTATCAAAAAATCTCCTCGCATCTGCTGCTCCTCTCATAAAAGAGTGTGTGTTCGAAGTGAAGTTTTCCTGTCCTAGAACGCCTTTAAGGTCTTTGCTTTGTGATGAGTAACTTGTCGTACTTTTTTGAATTATGCGTTGTAGGGCAGGGGCTCGCTCCTGCCGAAAAACCTCCCCGTCATCCAGAGCACCTTTTCTCCGTCATCCTGGAGCGTTAGCGGTAGTGAAGTCGAAGGATCTAAGGCTCCCTCTCCGAGGCTCGACGCGGAAATAAGCCTTCTCCTTGAGGCGCGACGCGTAATAAACAGTCCTGTGGACTGTTTATAGCCCAAGCGGTGAGCAATCTATGATTGCGAGCAGGAAAGGTGTCACCAACGGTGACGGATGAGGTGGACGTACTTCTCCCTTAATGCAAGGTTATGAGTTTATAGCAAGAATAGAATGAATCGGCTACGGGTCATTATTGATTAAATTTTATCCAATCCCCAAGGATCTATAAAAACCACTACATATTGTGGTACAATATAACCATAACCACAAGGAAAAATCTTCCTGAAAATTCTCGAAAAATTTTTAAAAAAAGTTGCAAAAAACGCTTGACTTATTTTTTTAAATAGAGTATTATAATCGGGCTGTCAGC
>JAFTMM010000051.1 GCA_017452405.1 Clostridia bacterium
AGGTGTCAGCGTTAGGACGGTCTAAATGCCTTCCCATTGAGGGGAAGATGTCAGCGTTAGGAAGGTCTAAATGCCTTCCCCTTGAGGGGAAGGTGTCAGCGTTAGGACGGTCTAAATGCCTTCCCCTTGAGGGGAAGTTGTCAGCGTTAGGAAGGTCTAAATGCCTTCCCCTTGAGGGGAAGGTGTCAGCGTTAGCTGACGGATGAGGTGTTTTCTTATTCTTATATTATCTTTCCACCTCATCAGTCGCCTTTGGCGACAGCTTCTCCTCAAGGAGAAGCCTATTAATAGGATAAAAATATGAAAGCGATTTTACATTGTGATAAAAAATGGGGCATAGGCAAGAAGAACGATTTAATGTTCCACCTGCCCGAAGATATGAAATTTTTCCGTCGGACGACGCTTGGAAAGACCGTCGTTATGGGCTCGAATACTCTTCTTTCTTTCCCGAACGGCAAACCACTCCCTAAGCGCAATAATATCGTGCTTTGGCCAAACGGCGACAAGGAGCGCGCGAAAGAAGACGGTTTTACGCTTGTGGAGAGCTTAGGCGAGCTTTTTGCGTTACTGCGAGGTATGGACGACGAAATTTACGTCATAGGCGGAGCAATGATGTACCGTACTTTGCTCCCTTACTGCAACGAGGTACTTCTTACAAAAGTGGACGCAGACGGTGGCGCAGAGGTGTCTTTCCCCAATCTTGACGAAATGGACGAGTGGACTCTGACCGAGGAAAGCGAGCCTATGAACGATAACGGATACGTTATTCGTTTCTGTACTTATTCAAACAGCGAGGTAAAGGATTTATGAAAATATACGGGCGCAACGCCGTAGAGGAAGCAATTAAGAGCGGGACTACCATTGACCGACTTGTAGTTCAAAAAGAGCTTAAGGACGCGGCAGCTAACCGCATTATTAAGGAAGCAAAGGACAGAGGCGTTAAGATCTTCTTCCGTGATAAGATTGCGCTGGATAGGGAATGTGATAACGGCGCAAGACATCAGGGCTTTATTGCCGAAATTACCGATTTTGAATATAGTGAGCTGGACGACATTCTCGCATTCGCCGACGAAAAGGGCGAACCGCCGTTTATCGTCATTCTTGACGGAGTGGAAGATCCGCATAATCTCGGTTCGGTCATCCGTGTTGCCGAGTGCGCAGGCGTTCACGGCGTAGTTATTCCGCGCCACCGCTCGGTATCCGTCAACGATACCGTAGTTAAAGTGTCGAGCGGAGCTACCGCGCACCTGAAAGTGGCTAAAGTAACCAACGTAAACGACGCAATCGTGGACTTGAAGAAGAAAGGCGTGTGGGTTTACGCTGCGGATATGGACGGCGACGACCTTTATAAGACCAATCTCAAAGGTAGCGTAGCGTTCGTTATCGGGGGCGAGGGCAAGGGCGTTAAACGCCTTACGCGCGAGCTTTGCGACGGCGTGGTGTCTATACCTATGTTCGGTAAGGTCAATTCGCTCAACGCTTCGGTTGCCGCCGGTGTAGTAATTTATGAAAAAGTCCGTCAGGACAGATAATGATAAAACCCCTTAATCAAAAGGGGTTTTATCATACTAATTCGGAAAAACTTTAAATCACCGTACCGCATATATTAATTTGTGGACTTATATCAAAAATTCAACAAATGCTTGAACGCGCCTTATACTACGGTGGAGAACAACGCTTCGTATTACGTGGAACGAAAGGGGAGTACGCTTTGGTTGTATTTTGAGTGGAGTAACGGCGTTGAGGATTGGTTAAACAATTTCAATTTTCCGGCGAAACCTTATCGGGATATGGAAAACCTTTGGTTTGCGCATAGGGGCTTTCTCAAGGTTTGGAAGTCAATCGAGCCGTACGTCGCTGAGCGCATAAACGATAAGAGTATTAAGCGTTTTGAAGTGGTCGGCTACTCCCACGGGGCGGCGGTTGCTCTGCTTTGCTTTGAGTACGTCAGATACAACCGTCCCGACGCGGAAGCAATAGGCGTGGGCTTCGGCAGTCCGCGCGTAGTGTTCGGCGCTATGCGAAGGAACGTCAGGAAGCGTTTCGAGGGCTTTACGGTAGTGCGTAACGGCAAGGATATCGTTACGCGCATGCCACCTGCGATTCTCGGCTTTCGCCATGCAGGGAAACTGCTGAAAATTGGATGCCCGAAAGGGCTGATTAAAGACCATTATCCCGAAAATTATAAATCTGCTCTATGGGCTTACGAGGGAGAAAAGAAAACTGATGAACTACGAAGACGTAATGAATGAGCTTCATTCGCTGTCGGATGAAAAGTATAAGGCGTTCAGTGAACGGATCGTGAATACGCGACTGCGGTTATACGGCGTGCGTACCCCCGACCTTAGGAAACTCGCGAGGCGCATAAAAAAAGAATACACGAACTTTGCCCACGACTTTTTTGCAAAAGACGAGTACTGCTTTGAGGAAGTATTATTATGCGGTTGGCAGATGGGGAAGGATGCGTCCGAGAACGTACGGCTGTTAAAGCGACTTATTCCGCGTATGGCAAGCTGGGCGCATACCGACCAAATTATTTCACATTTTAATTGGGTGCGGGACAAGCAGGCGTTCCTGCAAGAATTTCAGTATCTCAAGGCAGGGAGCGAATACGAAGTCCGCGCTTACGTTATGTTCCTATTCTCACTCTGCGTAAACGAGAGAGATTTGCCGTTAGTAATTAGCGAGCTTCCTACCGTACCGCTTGGAGCGTACTACGTTGATATGGCGGTAGCCTGGTTAGTGTGCGAGGTAACGGTTAAGTTCTACCACGAGGGCGTAAAGCTCCTCCGCGCCGACTACCTTTCGCCGTGGGTGGTCAATAAAGCAATTTCCAAATGTCGCGACTCCTTCCGCTTAACTTTATGGCAGAAAGAAGAACTAAAAGGCATGAGGAGATAGGCTTATTTCAATTCAAGTGCGACTTCGCCGAATTCGTTTATTATACACGGTTTGTGCCGATATTCAAACCGATAGTGTAGTAAATCCTTTAACGTGAAGTTAGGATTATTTTTTAGACTCGTTAACTCACCGCTGAAAAATAACAGAAGAACGAAAAATCTGCTTCTGTAAACGTACAATTCGTCTTTATCGTTACGATCTTCATACAGACAGTAAGAAACGTAATAAAGGAGTTTATCTCCGTCAACAGAAAGGTAGGGATCAGCTCCGTATTGCAGATACAATAAAGCTATCTCAAGGCGCTTGTTATTATAAGCCGTTAAATCACCACCGCCTTCGCAATATTGAAGATTCCAAAACGGAGATTCTCCGCCACGATGGTAATTGGGATTAGCGCCGTTTCGGAGCAATCGTTCAACTGCTCGCACGTCCGCTTTCTCCGTCGCTTCGGCAAGTAAAACGTTCAAATCATCATGTTCGGAAAGCTTGGTTCTATTTAAATCTTTTATATCGTTGTTGATCATGGACGCAAATTATAAACCGAGTTGTGTTTTAAGCGCTTCCTGAAGAACTGCTGAGAAATTAATATTGCGCGCTTCGGCTTCTTTCTCAAGCCAACGGGGGATAGTGCAGTTTTTGCGCACGCATCGGTTTTCTTCTTTGGCTCTAAATTCGTTAAAATCAATATCTATGAGAGCAACTACGTCATTTTCGGTACAATCAGGCTTGAGCGTTTTGGGTTCAGGAATATTTTTACCCATATCTTCAAGCGTTATTCCGCAAAGACCGATAGCTTCGCGCGCCATAATGAGGGCGTCCTCAATGGAGTTTCCCTCGGTATTCATTTCGAAATCGGGAACGAATACGACGTAATTATTTCCCGATGGCGTTATTACGATTGGATATACTCTTTTCAAATTTGTCTCCTTATTTCAGATTATTGCGTTTAATAATCGCCTTAGCGGTCATTTCGTTTATTTCCGAATGTCTGGGTACCGGCTCGCATTTCTCACCGTTGGTGTAAACGCTGTGATTAGCTCCCTCGCGAACTAAATACCAACCATTCTTTTCAAGTAATTTAATTAATCTTTTCTTTTCATTAGTATTGTAATATCCTTATGATAATATTATACGCATAAATACGCATAATGTCAAGTAAAAAATAAATAAAAATTTTTTGAAAAAAGTACGTAAAAACGCTTGCGTTTTCCCTGCGCTTTTGGTACAATAATCAAGCCTTTGAAGATATGGCGGCGTAGCTCAGTTGGCTAGAGTACTCGGTTCATACCCGATTGGTCGGCGGTTCGAATCCACCCGCCGCTACCATATAAGTCCCTATGGTCAAGCGGTTAAGACACCACCCTTTCACGGTGGAATCTCGGGTTCGAGTCCCGATAGGGATACCATAAGGAAGCTTAGCTCAGTTGGGAGAGCATCTGCCTTACAAGCAGAGGGTCATAGGTTCGAGCCCTATAGCTTCCACCAAAAATAAAACGCATACCTTGTGTATGCGTTTTGTTTTTTGCGAAAATATAAAGTTAGAACCATGTGCCCTCTGCGCAGTAAGGACGTGGACGGGGAAACGAGGGAAGTAACGAAACAGGGTTAAGCAGTCCACAATGCCTATCATTCGACCGAAGGGAGGTGTGGAAGATCCTTCGACAAGCTCAGGATGACGGGTAACGGTGCTCAGGATAACAGGTAGATCCTTCGCACTCCGCTATCGCTAACGTTCAGGATGACGTAGGGAGTTTCTATTCATTAAGTCATACTGAGCGGAGAGCGTTAGCTCGTAGTCGAAGTATCTCGTCCTCTTGTTATTCTGGAGGGAACGAAGTGAAGAATCTTTTGAGATCCTTCGGGCACCTCTCAGGATGACGGGTAACGGTGCTCAGGATGACGTAGGTAGGGAAGATCCTTTAGGCTGCGCTCAGGATGACGGAGGTGGTGCTCTCAGGATGACGGAAGTGGGGACATCTCTCTTAACTTATAAAAAACTGAGTGTTGCGTTCTGCAATCCTCGGTTTCAATTAAAATCAAACTTTGTGGGAATTAATGTGAATTAAATCGTATAAATATACTGCGTTGCGGTGACGGTAACGGTTTTTTCTTCCGCATTAAGATATTGTCTTTGATTCATGAAGCTTCCGGCAGTCATTACGCTTTTATACTTAAAAGTAATGACGTCGCCGGCGCTAACCGTTTTCATAATCGTATTCATATCCGTCATTGAGGTAATGGAAACGTCTGCAGTTTCCTTGCCGTCCTCTGCATAATCAACACTTACGCGCGTGATTGCCTGATAATAGTCGCCCCACGCCGAATATAAAAGGCTGTTATTATCGTTGGTTATTCCCACCACGTACGAGTTTCTGACGTTGCGGTTATTGCTTTCATAGAGCGTCATAGTCTGGCAGGTGATACCGATTTCGGTATCGCCGGTTACGTAGCCGTAAGGCACGTCCGACGTCTCGTCGTAAGTGTTGATGAGCGACTCGGTAGCATAGATGGCGTCGTTAGCAGGGATAGCGAAGTTCAAGCCCTCGTAGGAGGAATAGCCCGAATTGACAACGCCGATAAGGTAACCGTTTTCGTCAAACAGACCACCACCCGAATTACCGCTGTTAATCGCCGCGTCCGTCTGCATGAGCGTCATCGTGCCGATATCGCTGACCGAAACTTCGCGCGCCTTAGCCGAAACAACGCCCATAGTAACCGTACCGCCGAGGATACCGAGTGGATTACCGATGGCAATTACGTCCATTCCGACTTTTACGTCGTCGCTGTCGGCGACTGCCGTAGCCGACTTAATGGTTTCGTTGCCTTTTTTCTCGATACGGATTACCGCTATGTCGCGGGAAGGAGAACCGCCTATAAGCGTAGCGTCATAGGTGTCGTAAGTTTCTTCGTCCGTTTCTTCGTTTATGAAAAGTAGACTTGCTTCAAAGGACGTGCAACCTTCAATAACGTGGTGATTGGTAACGATAAAGTAGTATTCTTTATCACTCTCAACCGTGCTTGCTATAATAACGCCACTACCGGCAGACGAGCCGTTATAAGCATAGCCGTATACGTCTACGACGGTAGGGCGGATATCCTCAATGATTTCCACTCTCGTTTTATCCGTCGGAGTAGACTCAACTGTGTTTATCGCAACGTCGTAATTACTCTGCACGGTCTCTTGCGGAACGTTTACGCTGACGTAGCCGTAGTTCAATACGGGATAATTGCCGTTCTCATTAATGAGTAAGACTTCCGAACTGCAAGCAGTCAGTGTCACGACAATGGCAGTAAGCGCGAGTAGCGAAACGATCGCCGTCAAAAATTTCCCCACGTTGTTTTTAATCATAATAACCTCTTATAAAGTTTGATTATGCATTTTTTTGCATATTACGTTATTTAGTATAACCGCAAACATTAAAAGCACCTTAATAATTTAGTAAATTTTGAAAAATTATTGAGTGTAATATCAACAAATTAAGTTTCTTCGCTTGATTTTAACTTTATTTTAATGATATAATATACCTATCCCTAATAATACCAAAGGAGGACTAAAGATGGAAGAAGAAAAAAAGCAACCCGAATCGGTTGAAGTGGAAACCGCTCCCGAAGTGGAAAACGTTCAAGCTGAACCCGTAGTTGCTACCGAGACCGTACAGTCACCGTACAAAAACGGACTGCTTAAAGGTCTAGACAATTTCTATGGAGTTACTAAAGCCAAGAGCAGTATTAAGACGGAAATGCTCGCAGGTGTGGCAACGTTCCTTGCAATGTGCTACATATTGGTGGTAAACCCGAATTCGATTCTGTACTCGAATGCTTTGCCCTTGTGGCCTTCGGTATTCCTGGCAACTGCGTTCGGCGCGATTATCGGTACGCTCCTTATGTCCGTCGTTGCTAAAATGCCTTACGCGCAGGCTCCCGGCATGGGTCTTAACTCAATGGTCGGTACGCTAATCGGCGGTGGTGTCGGCGCATGGAGCGGTTATCAATTCAGCTTTGGTAACGCTATGCTTCTCGTACTTATAAGCGGACTTATTTTCCTTCTTCTTTCCGTCATCCCCGGCGGTCGTAATAAGGAAACGGGTAAGCTCGTCAGCCTTCGTGAATACATCTTCAACGGTATTCCCAAAGGCATCCGTACGGCTATCCCCGTAGGTATCGGACTGTTTATTGCGTATATCGGTTTCCAGAACGCAGGTATAATCGTAACTAACGGTTATACTCAGGTTGGCCTCGTAGGCTTCAATATCTACGTTCCTCAGCTCGTTAATTGGGC
>JAFTMM010000052.1 GCA_017452405.1 Clostridia bacterium
ACGTAACGACGGCAGAACTCGGAGGCGCGCTCGTACATACGCAAAAGAGCGGTGTAGCGCACTTCTCTTATTCGAGTGACAAGGAATGTCTTAACGGCATTCGTCAGCTCATAGGATACTTGCCCACGTCCTACGAAGCAGAAAAAACAACGTACGACGAGAGCGCTATCACCAAGGCTACCGGCTTCCAATCTATCGTACCCGACAACAAAAAGACGGCGTACGACGTACGCAGAGTAATAGAAGAAATCGCGGACAGAGGCACTTTCCTCGAAGTCCAGAAAGACTGGGCTCAAAATATAGTTGTCGGCTTTATCCGCGTCGGCCACAAGACGGTAGGCGTCGTAGCCAACCAGCCTAAGGTTTTGGCAGGATCGCTGGACTATAACGCAGGAGATAAAGCGGCGCGCTTTATTCGCTTCTGCGACTGCTTTGGCATAGCCATTCTCACACTCGTTGACGTACCTGCCTTCCTGCCCGGCAAACAGCAGGAATACCTCGGCATCATCCGCCACGGCGCAAAAATGCTGTACGCATATTCCGAAGCGACCGTACCCAAGATCAGCGTAATTCTCCGCAAAGCATACGGCGGAGCGTATATCGCAATGAACTCCAAGGGCATGGGCGCGGATATGGTATTCGCATGGCCTATCGCCGAGATTGCGGTTATGGGCGCAGATGGTGCAGCTAATATTATCGGCAGAAAGCGTATCGAATCGGCTGAGGATAAGACCGCCGAGCGCGCTAAGATAATCGGCGAGTATGAAGAGAAGTTTATGAATCCTTACGTAGCGGCTTCGCGCGGTTACGTGGACGAGGTAATCCTTCCTGAAGAAACCAAAGAACGTGTGGTGAATGCGCTTATAATGCTCGACGGCAAGAAGAAAGAATGTGCGCCTAAAAAGCACGGCAATATACCGCTGTGATTTACGTTACGGCGACAAAAACGGACGACGCGTGCGAAGACGATATTCTTCGTCGATTCCCGTCCTCGCGCGAATACGTGAGCGAGATACTTTCGCGCGCTAATAACGAATCAAAACGGCAGAGCCTGAGCGGTTTATCGGCTTTGCTGTTTTTGCTTGACTACGTTGGCGAAAAAACCGAAGCTCTCGTGCTGAAAAGGCAAAAGGGCGGAAAGCCGTACTTTGAAAACAGCGATTGGCAGTTTGGGATATCCCATTCCGGCGACGTTGCCGTATGCGGACTAAGTAAAAATGCGGTCGGTATAGACGTTGAGCAGTTAAAACCCAGAAAAAACGTCCTCGCGTTTGCAAAACGCTTTTTTTCAGAAGGCGAGTATGTTATAATGCAAAAGAGCGCGAATCCCGAATTTGAGTTCTATAATATTTGGACGAAGAAAGAGGCGCGATTAAAAAGTATTGGCAAAGGCGTTGATACGGACTTAACGACAATCGACACGACCAAGCAGGAGTTTACTACGCTAAGAGCATACGATTGCGTAATAAACGTGTGTGGCGCGTCCGTTAAGTTTATCGGAGGAAAATAGTGGAAAAGAAAAAGGTAATTATAATAGGTGGTGGCATATCAGGCATGACCACCGGTATTTATTTGCAAATCAACGGATACGACACCGAGATTGTGGAAAAGAACGCCATTTACGGTGGCGCTTGTATGGGCTGGGAACGCAAGGGCTGTTATATCGACGGTTGCATACATTGGATGACGGGCGTTAATCCCGGTTCGTCCTATTATGACCTTTGGCGTGATACCCACGCTATTACAGACGATACCGAAATATATTTTCAAAGCGACTTTGCGCAGTTCGACTTCGGTAACGGCAAGGCGCTTACCGTGTGGGCTAACGTAGACAAATTTCGTGAGGAACTACTTGCATTTGCACCTGAAGACGAAAAGGAAATCAAGGGTTTCTGCAAACTGATCAAGCGTTTTCAGCGCATTGAAGGACCTGTAAACAAACCTGCGGATATGATGGGGCTTGGTCAGCTTCTTAAAGTCGGCTTCACTATGGCAGGTGACTACTATTGGGTAAGCAAGATGTCCAAGGTTTCCTGCGCCGAGTACGCAATGCGTTTTAAAAACAAGCACCTTCAGAGTCTCTTCAAGGGCTATATGGCGCCGGGCTATAATCTTATGAGCATGCTTTATATGCTTGCTCACGTTACCGCGCATAACGGCGGTATTCCCATAGGTGGATCGCTTCCGCTCGTTCGTCGTATGGCTGAGCGCTACACTTCGCTCGGAGGTAAGTTCCGTTTAAGCACTCCCGTTAAAAAGGTGAAAATTGAAGGAACAAAAGCTCTCGGCGTAGAGCTTGAAAGCGGTGAGTTTCTGCCTGCTGATTGGGTAGTATCTTCCACGCCTGCGGAACATTGTCTGAAAGTTCTGCTCGGCGGGCAATACGCAGTTAAGAAAATCGACGATCGCCTTGCTGATATGAAGGTTTATCCGACCTATACTTATACTACCGTAGCTTTCAAATGCTCGGCAGACGTAGGGCATAAACCGCTTTCCATGCACGTTCATATGGAAGAAGCGATTACTTTCGACCGTGAGTATAAAAACGTAACTTTCCGTAACTATTCTTATGATAAGACTATGAAAACGCCGGAAGGTTGCTGTGTCATACAGGCAGGTATCCTCGGCGGTGACGAAATGTACTTCTGGTGGAAGGATAAAAAGAATAACGGAACGTATAGGGAAGAAAAGGAAAAGATAGGCGCGAAGTTGCTTGCCGTAGCTGAGGCTAAGTATCCCGAACTTGCAGGCAAATTGGAAGTGATAGACGTAATCACGCCTTGCACTTACGAGCGGTATCTTAACAGCCGTCACGGTTCTTTCCAAGGCTTCGTGCATACCGCGCAGGGCAAAAGCCTGTCCGAGAAAGGCATAATCGAAGGTCTTGATAACTTCCTTCTGTCCGGTCAGTGCATATTTCACAGCGGTGGCATGCCCCCTGCTGCTATAACCGGACGTTTCGCTGCGCAACGTATTTGCAAAGCGGATAAGAAAAAATTCATTTACAGAGAAAAATAATGAAAACGAAGCCGTATAATCACAAAGTCCTTTATCGTGAGTGTGATATGATGAAGGTGGTAAATAACGCCGTTTACGCGCATTGGCTTGAGGACGCGCGCGTTGACGCGCTCCGTCAGCTGGGGCTAGAATATAGAGAGCTGGAAAACGGCGGATTTGCCGGTCCCGTGCTTGACGTTGAGCTGAAATACTTACGTCCTGCGCGCATGGACGACGAAATAGCGATTACCGTGTCCTTTGATAAGTACACCGGCGCGCGTCTTATGCTGTCGTACGAAGTCGTGAACGCAGTAACAGGTCAGCTTCTTTGCGTTGCAAAAAGCTCGCATTGCTTTATAAGCATGAAAACGGGCAGAGCCGTACTCATTCGCGAACATTACCCCGAATGGAACGACACCTTAGTTAACGCAACGAAATAAAAATTGGCTTAAAGACAAAAAGACCACTTGTGAGTGGTCTTTTTGTCTTTAAGCCAAGTAAATCAACGATTAGTTGCTCTTCTTGGACTTGCTACTATTTTTTTCTAACATTTCATAAACCTGACCGGCTTTGTTAGAGGGAGGGAATCTATCGTTCTTGGAAAGAGTGACAGTTTCTCCCGTCTTACCGCCTCTGGGGCCGACAAGTTCGTACTCTCCCGAACGGGGAGCTACTTCTCCGGGTTTATAAGCCATGACCATACCTCCTTGTAGATTTTTGTCGTTAGTAGTATGGATTACCATAGAAGCGGTTATACGCTTTGCGCAAAGAGCAAATTTTTACATATCGCTAAATTTTTATTGACAAAAACGGACAAGTTATATAATATATAAAACGGAGGTAATTTATGATAAGACATATAGTAATGTGGAAAATCAAGGAAGAGGCGGAGAGCATGAATAAGCCCGAAATTATGGCGCATATCAAAGATATTCTCCTTGCGCTCAAAGGTAAAATTCCCGTAGTCCGTGATTTAGAGGTAGGAGAAAGCCTGACGAATGGAGATATGCACTACGACATGGCGCTAATTGTTACGGTAGATAAGCTCGACGATTTACCCCTTTACGCCAACCACCCCGAACATCTCAAAGTCCGCGACTTTATAAGCAAAGTTCGCCTTGACAGAGTAACGGCGGATATCGAAGTGTAATAAAAAAACCGACGAAAGATCCATTCGTCGGTTTTATACTATTTATTTCCCATTCAATTGTTCTAATCTTTTATTATCTTACTTCCTTTTGCTACTTTTTCACCGTGGTTTATTGCCAAATTGACGTACCTGCAGAAGTTGGAGATGAGTATCTGGAAAGGGACGCCGAGTATGTAAATGAGCGCGGTGAGCGCGTTTATGTACATAATGGAAAGCTGAATACTGAGGAGCGAGCCCCAAAGAATGGCGGACAAGCACCATTTCTCTGCGTGCTTGTGCACTACGAGCATAAATATAAAGCAAGCAATAGCGTCGAGGGGGATATTATAGAAGAAGAAAACCCAATAGGGGAAGCCGGAGGATGCGAATGCGGAAACTATAACTCCGCCGTTAGCCGTTCTACCCGCGCCTACGACAAACATTAAAACGAAGAAAGCAACGCTCGTAATACACAGCATGAGAGCACAACTAATAACGAGTATGTTGCGTTTTATGGGGTACATCGGCGAGGCTTTAGCTTCGTCCTCACGTTCGCTGACGTCGGTTGGCATCACTCCTTCGAGAATGTCGTTGACGGTAACGCCGTAGGTGTCTGCAATTTTTTTCAGCGTGAAAATATCGGGGTAGCTTTCCGCGCGCTCCCACTTCGAGACGGTCTTATTGGAATATTTAATTTTTTCGGCAAGCTCAATCTGTGTCAGTCCCGAAGCTTTGCGGAACTTGACAAGATTATGCGCCAATCTTTCCTGATCGTCCATTACTACACCTGAAAATCATTTTCTCCGAGTTTATCCGTAATTAAATATTTTCCGCTATAAGTCTGCCCATTTCGGCGCAACCGACGCGCTTACCTTCGCCCATATCCGGGGTGCGGTAGCCGAGCGCAATAACCTTTTCCACAGCCTTTTCTACTGCGCGCGCTTCTTCGTGGAGGTCCATATTATCCAGCATCATAGCGCCTGCAAGTACGGTAGCGATAGGGTTCGCGATATCCTGACCTGCGATATCGGGTGCGGAGCCATGAATGGGCTCGAAAAGTCCTGCCTTGCAAGTTCCAAGAGAGGAGGAGGGGAGCAGACCGATAGAGCCGGTAATCTGACTCGCCTCGTCGCTGAGAATATCTCCGAACATATTAGGGCAGAGCAGAACGTCGAACTGCGAAGGGTCTTTTACGAGTTGCATAGCAGCGTTATCAACGTACATATGGTTAAGCTCCACTTCGGGGTAGTCTTTGGAAACCTCGATAACGATTCTGCGCCACAAACGCGAAGAGAGGAGCACGTTAGCCTTATCCACGCTCGTAACCTTCTTATTTCTCGTCATTGCAAGGTCAAACGCCACCTTAGCGATACGGCGAACTTCTTCCTCGCTGTAAATCTCTGTGTCGTAAGCAGTCTTACCATCGTCGAGTTCCTTTCTCGGTCCGAAATAAATTCCGCCTATAAGCTCACGAACGACCATTACGTTAACGCCCTTAGCAAGCACCGAGGGCTTGAGCGGGCTGGCGTCTGCAAGTTCGGAATAAATCACGGCAGGGCGGAGGTTAGCGTAAAGACCGAGAGCTGCGCGGATACCGAGGAGTCCCTTTTCCGGTCTGTTTTCTGCGGGCTGAGCGTCCCACTTAGGACCGCCGACAGCGCCGAGAAGCACACCGTCAGAAGCGAGGCACGCTTGCACCGTTTCTTCGGGGAGAGGCACGCCGAACTTATCTATTGCGCTACCGCCCATATAGCGGTAATCATACTCAAAATTATGTCCAAATTTCTGCGCAACGGCGTTAAGAGTTACAACGGTTGCGGAAGTAATTTCCGGTCCGATACCGTCGCCTGCAAGTACTACGATTTTCTTATCCATTTTATTTCTCCGAAAGTTAATTTCAAGAGTATTTTAGCACCTTTTCCGTTTATTGTCAATAAAAGCAAAAGGCGCAAAGATTAAAGTTCAGTTAAAGAATTGTAAAATTATATTATTCGGCAAAGATTGCAACCGAGAATATTGCCGAGAAAAGTAGCCACGAGGGCTAAAGGAATGGCGTAGCGCAGGTTCTTGACGTTGGATTTGGAAAAGTAGATAGCAGAAACGTAAAAAACGGTCTCACTCGAACCGTAAATTACCGAAGCGCATTTTCCGATTATGCCGTCCGTTCCGTACGCTTGATAAATGTGTTCGAGTACGGACAAACTGCCTGCGCCCGATAAGGGACGAAGCAGAACGAGTTCGGCGCACTCACCGGGAATACCCACGAACTCCAGCGCAGGAGAAAGGAAGCCGGAAACGACCGCGCTTGCTCCGCTTACGCGAAAGACCTCGCACGCCGCCATAACGGCAAGTAGAAAGGGTAGCACGCTCATCATAAGGCTTAGTGCGCCCTCTGCGCCTTTGACGAACGAGGAGTACGCGTTCTTTTTGCGGAACACGGACAAAAGCAGTACGGTTATGAAAATTAAAGGAACTATGTATACTGTCACGACGCCTCTCCTATAACGCGCAGTTTAAGCTCGCGTTTTTTGCTCAGCCTTGACTCCAACGCGCCTATAATCTTAACTCCGATAATGCCAAGCACGGTAGACGAGACGGTTGCTATTATGCAGGGAATAATGAAGTCGGCAGGGTTAGCCGAGCCTGCGGAGGCGCGAAGCCCGATAACGGTGGAGGGGAAAATTTGCAGGCTGGTCGCTGAAATGACGATAAGCATAATCATATTCGTCGAAGCCTTATTCGGATTTTTCTCGTTGGGCTTCATAGCCCCGACCGCGCCGATACCCATAGGCGTAGCGGCGTTACCGAGTCCGAGCAGGTTTGCGCTTACGTTCATGGAGATATACTTTTCGGCTTCCTCGCTCTCGCCCTTGAACAGCTTACGCACGAGTGGTCTAAGTAGCTTGGCTAATTTATCCGAAATGCCCGTGCTTTCGAGTATTTCAAACACGCCCAGCCAGATACCGTACAGCGCAATAAGGTTAAGCGCAAGCGTAACCGAGTCGTTGGCGCCTTTGATTAGCGCCTCCAGCGCAGAGCTCGGATTTATAAAAAGTAGAGCCGTAATGCTCACGAGCATAATAATCAGCCAAACAATACTCATAGTTAAATAATTTATGCTTGATTTTCTTTAAATATTATTATATAATGTGTGGGAGTAATGGGGAATGACAATAGCAGACACCTGAGTTATATACGTCATCCGTTTCCGTCATCTGAGCACGTAACGTTTCTCGTCATCCTGAGCGACAGCCCGAAGGGCGAAAGTCGAAGGATCTTAAAATAAAGACGAGATACTTCGACTGCGAGCTAACGCTCTTCGCTCAGTATGACTAAAAAAGCTTAAATCTTTCTCGTCATCCTGAGCGACAGCCCGAAGGGCGAAATTCGAAGGATCTTAAATAAAACAATTCATAACTTAACCTCATTTAAAAGGAGAAATATGACTAAACCCCCTTTTTACATCACCACACCCATATATTACGCAAGTGGTAACTTGCATATCGGACACACGTACTCCACCGTCGTATGCGACGCAATTGCGCGCTATAAGCGTATGCAGGGCTACGACGTGTTCTACCTTACCGGTACGGACGAGCATGGACAAAAGGTCGAAGAAAAGGCTAAAGGCGCAGGCAAAACGCCCCAACAGTTCGTTGACGACCTCGTAGTGGGCATCAAGGATCTTTGGAAGCTCATGGACATTTCGTATAACAAGTTCATTCGCACGACGGACGACTACCATAAGTCCACCGTGCAGAAGATATTTAAAACGCTGTACGACAAGGGCGACATCTATAAGTCTACGTATAAGGGCAAATATTGCAAGCCCTGCGAATCGTTCTGGACGGACAGCCAGCTCGTAGACGGCTGTTGCCCCGATTGTGGACGACCGGTAGAGGACGCAGAGGAAGAGTCCTACTTCTTCCGCCTCTCTAAGTACGCGCCCCAGATCCGCAAACTTCTTACCGAAACCGACTTCCTTCAGCCCGCCTCCCGCGTTAACGAAATGGTCAACAACTTTATCGATAAGGGCTTGCAGGACCTTGCGGTATCGAGATCGACGTTTAAGTGGGGCGTACCCGTACCCATTGACGATAAGCACGTAATCTACGTATGGATTGACGCGCTGTCTAATTACATTACCGCGCTCGGATTTACGCAGGAAGACGACGCAAACTTCAAGAAATATTGGCCTGCCGACGTACACGTAGTCGGCAAGGAGATCGTGCGATTCCACTCCATAATATGGCCGGCTATTCTTATGGCGCTCGGACTTCCGCTCCCGAAGAAGGTATTCGGTCACGGCTGGATCAAGCTCGGCGGACAGAAAATGGGCAAGAGTACGGGCAACGTAGTAGATCCTTACATTCTTGCCGGCAGATACGGCGTAGACGCGCTCCGTTATTTCCTGCTCTCCGAAATGCCTTTCGGCTCGGACGGCGACTTCTCCAACGAACTCTTGGTAAGAAAAATCAACACCGACCTCGTTAACGACTTTGGCAACCTCGTTAAGCGCACTCTTGCAATGAGTAGGCAGTACTTTGGAGGCAACGTAAGCGCGAACGGCGAAGCGGACGAGATAGATGACGAAATAACCGCAATGATTAGCGCTCTTCAAAAGAGCGTGGACGAAGAAATGGAAAAGTTCACGGTTAATAAAGCGCTTGAAAACGTCTTTGCGCTTATAAAGCGCGCGAATAAGTATATAGACGAAACCTCGCCCTGGGTGCTTGCGCGTGACGAGAGCAAAAAATCCCGCCTTGAGCGTGTTATATATAACCTCCTCGAAGTGATCCGCATATCCGCAACGCTTCTTCTCCCGTTCTTCCGCACCGGTCCGAGCAAAGCGCTTGAAGCTCTCGGCGTGAGCGTACCTGCTGAGTTCGGCAAACTGACTTACGGGGACGTGAAAGAATACGAGACCACCGAAACTGAGGCGATCTATCCCAGACTTGACGTAAATAAGGAGTTAAAAGAATTGGACGCAATTGCAGCTGAAAAGGCAAAAGCCACCGAAAAGAAAGAAGAAAAGAAAGAGGAAAAAGTAGAGGAAGCTCCCAAGTTCATCACTATTGACGACTTCTGCAAACTCGACCTCCGCGTAGCCGAAGTTATCGCCTGCGAAAAGGTAGCGAAGTCGGATAAGCTCCTTAAAGAAACGCTCAAAGTGGGCGACGAAATCCGCACCGTATGTTCGGGTATAGCGAAGTACTACACGCCTGAAGAAATGGTGGGCAAAAAGGTAATCCTCGTAGCCAACCTGCCTCCTCGCAAGATGTGCGGTGAAGTAAGCCAAGGCATGCTCCTTTGCGCTGAAAAGGACGGCAAAGTCGTGCTCCTTTCGCCCGAATCGGACATTGACAGCGGAGCAACGATAAGCTAAAATTATTAACGTCATAAAGCGTTTGGCTGAAACTGCCAAACGCTTTTTTGCAATGAGCAGTAGTATTTATCCGCAATTTACAAATAATATATAACAATGGAGAAACGGAGTTTTAGGCAATTATTTATTCAAAGTCCTTTGCGTGTGATAACGCACGTTTTCGTAGTCTGCGTGGTGATTTTTCTCATAGTGAGGTTAATTATTGTCCTCGTGATCGGCGAAGACCCCGATAACCGTCTGTTTAGTTATTTTGCAGTATCACTGCTGTTCCTTTTGCCGTACGCCTACGAGCTAATTTTCAGGCGCAGAATAAGCACTTTCGTTCTGCTATTCTACGTGCTTTACGTTTTCGTGTCCGGCGCTCTCGGTAATTGCCTCGGATTTTACGGTCGCTTTCTAGGCTTTGATAAGGTCATGCACAGCCTGTTTGGATACGTCGGTTGCATTATCGGACTACTTGCCGTTTGCAAAATGGCGGATTATCACTCGTTAAGCCCGACATTCGTCTCCTTCGTCTGCTTTGCCGTATCGCTTGCGTGTGGAGCGGTATGGGAAATTATCGAGTTTTCGGGCGATACGTTACTCGGTCAGAGCGCGCAAGGCTTTCTCGTCCAGACTACGGACGGCGCTCTCGTTCGAGCGCTCCTCGACACTATGCTCGACCTCATTTCTAACTTTATCGGTGCGTTGGTATTCGTGATACATTATCTATTTCATCGCTTGATAGAGAGAAATTTAATAATAGGTAGCATGGTAAAGGACTTTACTTCGTAGAGATTCTATCACTCGGCACAACTTTCTCCGTCATCCTGAGCGCTTTATACCGTCATCCCGGAGCGACTTTACCCTGTCACACTGAGCTTGTCGAAGGATCTCCCTGTTATTCTGTCCAGAATGACAAGAGGACGAGATACTTCGACTACGAGCTAAAGCTCTCCGCTCAGTATGACTTAATGATAAGCAACGCACTCCGTCATCCTGAGCGTTAGCGGTAGCGGAACGCAAGGATCTCAAAAGATTCTATCGTTCGCATAGCTCCCTCCAGAATGACAAAAGGGCGAGATACTTCGACTACGAGCTAAAGCTCTCCGCTCAGTATGACTTAATGATAAGCAATGCACTGCGTCATCCTAACGCTCTTCGCTCAGTATGACTTAATGATAAGCAATGCACTGCGTCATC
>JAFTMM010000053.1 GCA_017452405.1 Clostridia bacterium
GCACCAATGAAACAAGAATTACAATTACAGATACAATAATAAATAAGACTTGATTCACACCCTCTCTAAAATTAATAGTTATACTTAATCCACCGCTCAACAAAATATACAAAAAGAGAGCGCCTATGGCATTGCCCCAATTATATTTCAGCTTCTTCCAAGCGGCTTTTCTGAAATCCTTAGCAAACATATTTTCCCTCCTAATTATAACATAATAATAACACATATCATACAAATAGTCAATAGGCAAATTAAAAAATCAGCCGAGAAATTTTCGACTGATTTTTTGATCGTTATTAGTATTCCAAACGGTAATTTTCAAGCTCGAAGAGATATTTCTTTGCGTACTTTTTTGCGCCGTCAAGGTCTTGATCGGAATAGTTTCCACATTCTTCGGGTTTTGCACCGGGTATTTCGCCCTCGAATTCTGAGGCGAATGCAAACGCTTCTTTGACTATTGGCAGGACGTCCACGCTCGTTAAGTCACCAAAGAGGACGAGATAAAAGCCGGTGCGACATCCCATTGGTCCGAAGTACACTACGCTGTCCGCTATGCGCGAATTGCGAAGGTAGGTCGCAACTATATGTTCTATGGTGTGGATTGCGCCCGTCGTCATAACCTCTTCTCTATTCGGAGCAGTAACGCGAAGGTCGAAAGTCGTGACGGTTACGCCCTCCTTTTCGTCTTTCCTCGACACGTACAGTCCGGGAAGAAGTTTATTATGGTCTATTGTAAAGCTGGGGATAAGATTCATAATGGTCGATATATTTTGCTTCGCAAAATTCTATATATGGTCGCGCATACGACCATTCGATATGTTTTAGCTACGCTTTAAACTCGATATGATATGCACTACGCTCTCTCACGTTTTGCCAAAGGCAAAACATATCGAGTTACGTAGAAACATATCGAACCCTTTGGGTATATAGAGCGCATTAGCGCATATAGACGCATTACAAAAAGCCTTATACTTTTTGTAATGCGATATACTCGTCGTAGGTTATATCCTTATCGAATACTTTTTCACCACCGGTGAGGTCGATTATTCTCGTGCAGACGGTTTGTACAAGCTCGTGGTCGTGGGAGACGAGGAGAAGAGGGCCTTTGAAGTTAATCAAACCTTTGTTGAGCGAGGTAATGGATTCAAGATCGAGGTGGTTAGTGGGTTCGTCGAGAATGAGGAAGTTGCCCTGCTCAAGCATCATTTTTGCAAGCATACAGCGCACTTTTTCGCCACCCGAAAGAACTTTAGCTTTTTTGAGCGCTTCTTCTTTGGAGAACAACATTCTACCCAACCAACCGCGAAGAAACTCCTCGTCGTGCTGTTTCGCGTATTGGTCAAGCCAGCGCACGAGAGTAAGGTCTACGCCGTCAAACAGATCGTCGTAATTCTGCGGAATGTAGGACGGGATAACCGTGCTTCCCCACTTAACCGTTCCCTTATCCTGCTTTTCCTTGCCCATGAGAATATCAAAAAGCATGGAGAGCGCAAGAGCGTTCTCTGAAAGGAAGCCGATTTTGTCGCCTTCTTTAACGGTGAAGTAAAGGTCTTTAAAGTACCCCTCCTTGCTCAAGCCCTCTACTTTCAAAATATCAGCACCGAGGTCACGCTCGAACTTAAAGTCCACGTAAGGGTATTTCCTTGACGAAGGCTTAATGTCCGAGATTTCCAGCTTTTCAAGCTCTTTCTTACGGCTGGTCGCAGATTTAGCACGCTTAGCGTTAGCCGAGAAACGCGCGATAAACTCGCGGAGTTCCTTAGCGCGCGCTTCCGCTTTTTTATTCGCTTCCTTCTGCTGACGGAGAAGGAGCTGGCTGGACTCGTACCAGAAGTCGTAGTTACCCACGAACATGGTTATCTGACGATAGTCCACGTCACAGATGTGCGTGCAAACGCTGTTGAGGAAGTGACGGTTATGCGATACTATAATAATGGTCGTATCGTCGAGATCCATAAGATAATCTTCCAGCCAATTTGCCGTTTTTGCGTCGAGGTTGTTGGTAGGCTCGTCGAGAATGAGAATGTCCGGATTGCCAAAAAGAGCTTGCGCTAATAAGACTTTGACCTTGATTTTCGGATCTACGTCCACCATAAGCGTGTCCGCAATATCGAGTGAGATACCGAGAGAGTTGAGCATTGCGTCGGCGTTAGCTTCCGCTTCGTAACCGCCGAGGTCTGCAAACTCCGTTTCGTATTCCGCCGCCTTCATGCCGTCCTCTTCAGTAAAGTCCGCCTTGCTGTAAAGCTCGTTTCTAAGCTCGTTTAACTCCATAAGACGCTTGTGCCCCCACATTACCGTATCACGCACTGTCTTATCGTCAAACGCGTTCTGGTTCTGTTGGAGCACGCTCATACGCTCGTTCTTGGAAATGAAAACTTCACCCTTATTCGGTTCGAGATCACCGGTAAGGATTTTTAAAAACGTGGATTTGCCTGCGCCGTTCGCGCCTATAATGCCGTAGCAATTGCCTTTGGTAAACTTGATGTTTACGTTCTCGAACAGTATTCTCTGTCCGAATTGTAACGATACTCCCGTGACTTGTAACATTATTACTCCGATAAATTGTATTTCCTTTATTATACATTAATTTACTATAAAGAGCAACCGTTTTCCGTCAAACGATTGATTTTGCGCGCGAAATATGGTATTATAAACCCATGTTTGGAAGAAAAAGAAAGGTTAATAATAATTATTACGTTTCCCCGCTTCCCGAAGCGTATTTAGGGAAGGCGGCAATTAAGGCAAGCGTTATCATAATTGCGACTTGCGCGCTTATAATTCCTGCATTCGTGCTGTGGATTTATCCCGGTATCGGCTCGCTACTTTGGTTATACGGACTCTTTGAAGCTAATATGATTTATCTTCTTCTGTTCGCAGCAACGGGCATAGGTACTCTCGTTTGCTCTATCATGAGCTTTTACGGCTATAAAATCCGCAAAGAGGTCAAACAGGTTTCTGCTCCTACGTTCGGCTTCCGCAAGGCTTCGTATAACGGTATTTTCTTCACCGCTATTTTTGCAACCGCTTTGCTTATTTATCATCTCGTGATTCTTATCGGCTATCATATTGCCGCAAGCAACGGATACATTGAGGAGCTTATCGCGAAAATAGTGTTAGAGTCTCCCAAAGACGCCGTAGGTAAATCGTCTGCTTTTGATACGATAGGCGTAATCGTTGCCGTTTTTTACGCGCTCGTTGCAGGTGGCGTGTGGACGTATTACTTCTATACTTTCAGAGTAAACCGCAGTATGCAGTTCGTTTGCCCTGACGAAGTTCAGCCTGACGAAGCGCCCGCCATCCCCACGCCAGAAGAAGCAGAGGAAAACTACCCCAATGACCGCGTGCGCTACTTCGGCAGTCCGTACGGCTTAACCGAGGAAGAAAAGGAAGAAGGCAAAAAGGCGTTCCGAGATGACGAGCCAGACAAAAAGAAAGGTAAGAAAAAGAAGTGAAAGAGAAGCCTTTCCACTGAGTTACCTTTAGGTGGAGATGACTAAAAATTATTCAAAGCATTAAAAACGGCTGTTGCTACTTTCAACAGCCGTTTTACGTTTTCGTTTTAGGCTAATATAAATTTATTGAAATCGATTCTTCCCTTGCCTTCGTATTTAAAGAACAAAGCGTGCGTTCCATCCGATACGTTAAGGTCGGCGGTAAAGTCTTTATAGTCCTTTTGCGCTGTTATGGAAACGATGGAGACTACGTTGCCGTTTTCGTCAGTTACGGTGAACTTACCTACGCCGTTGCCTTTTACGCTGACGGTCAGGGATTTTGCACCGTCAAAGTCGAAGTACTTATAGCCGGCTACGCTACCGTCGCGTATGTTTGCGATATACTGATCGCCGTCGCTTTCTCTATCCTCGCCCGTCTGTGTGAAGTAAGGATGAATTCCCTCTCCGCCTTTGAATACAGAGTAGAATCGACAGCCCTTAGCCGAATACAACTGACACGCTATGCGCGCCTCATACTCACCCACGCCCTTGAGCGGTCCGCCGTTTAGTCCACAGCTTGTTACTTCAACCTGATCGATTGAACCGTCCGGCTTTATCGTTATCTCCTCGGCACAAGCCTGACGGGAGAAGCAATGACGGTTGGTCTGGCGGTGGTAGAAGATATAATACTTACCGCAAGCCTCCACGATTGAACCGTGAGTGTTGCCGGTGTAGTTCTTTGCATCTTTAACGCCCTTTACACCGTTTAAGCCAACGTCGCCTATGCTGACGATAGTACCCCCGAACTCGAATTCGCCGTCCGGCTTATCGCTGGTAGCGTAGCAAAGTTCGTGACCGAGGAAGGAAGAATATACGAAGTAATACTTGTCCCCGATTTTACGCATGGAAGCTGCTTCGAAGAACTCGTGACCTTCGTAAGGCGTGCCTGCGCTATTACGTTTACATCTTGCTTTGAGATATTTGGGGTCTACGTCTACCGTAACCATGTCGGGTTTGAGAACGGTTACTACCGCGCCCTCCCTACTTATGGGCTTACCACCCGTCAAGAAGAAAGGATAGAACGTCGGGCAGAAGCCGGTATAGAGGTATACCTTGTCACCCTCTACGTATACGCCGGGGTCGAATTGGAAGATATCGCCTTTTTTCTTGCCGAGGCGTGTTCCGTCCGCGTAATGCACGTAATCCACGAATTCGTACTGACCGGCAGGCGTATCACATCTCGCTACGCCGATTACTCCCATATAGTCGCAGAAATAGTAAAGGTAATACTTTCCGTCAGGACCTTGGCAAACGTCGGGAGCGTACATGGAATGCTTGGCTTTCGGATTCATAGGATCCTGTTCTTTGCGCCATATTACGCCTTCGTATCGCCAGTCGGAAAGGTCATTTTCCGGCGCAGACCAACAAACGTAGTCGTTCATACAGAAAGTCTTGCCGTTAAACTTATCGTGGCTTCCGTATACGTATATACGGTCGCCGAACTTGTGTGGCTCGCCGTCGGGTATGTATTCCCAGCTCGGCAAGTACGGGTTAAATACTTGTTGTTTATTCATCATAATCTCCTTATTATTTTGCGCCGATTTTCATTCGCCGACTACCCACGGTCATTCTTGAAGGAGCAAAGCGACCGACAGAATCTTATGAGATCCTTCGGGCTACCGCTCAGGATGACAATATGTTTTTACGTCTTACTTCATTAGTTTAAATACGTTTTTCATTGCAGGGTATAATTCTTTGTATACCTTATACGCCTTGTCGTAGGCTTTGGTGAGTTTCTCGTCTGGAAGAATTGTTGCTCGTACTGCCACGCAGGCGTCGCAAGCGTCTTTGACGGTCGCGTACTCTCCGCAACCTACCATTGCAAGAAGCGC
>JAFTMM010000054.1 GCA_017452405.1 Clostridia bacterium
AGTACTACTATGAGATCCTTCGACTTCGCCCTTCGGGCTACGCTCAGGATAACAAGGGTTTTTCGGCAGGAGCGAGCCCCTGCCCTACAACGCATAATTCAAAAAAGTACGACAAGTTACTCATCACGCAGTAAAGACCTTAAAGGCGTTCAGGAGAGTCTGTCAGCCCTCTCGCAAGGGTTCTCAGCGCTTTTTGATCAAACTGTTTAGCGCATAAAAAGTTTGTAATGCCAAGTAATTATACAGGTTAATCCTCACTTATCTGCGTTCAATAAGTCAGCTTGCGGAAACCTATTCCAAAACCTTTTTGATCAAACTTTTTAGCACTTACCTCAAAACTCTCCTTAACTCACTCCTCAATCTTCTTTCATCCTTTGCCTCGTCCAGCGTTAGCGCTAGAAGCGGAATACCAGCATCCTCGCAGATTGCGGACACTTTCTCGTCACGGAGCTTGCGTTCCTCCCTGCCGTGAGAAGCGTCGTTAAGCTCGATTATTAGTAGCGGTTGATAATTTCGCGTATCCGTAACGCAAAAGTCAACTACGCGAAACAGCTCGTTTCGAAATCCTCCTCCGCTCACCTTATCCACAATCGCGGACAGGGAAACTTGCGGTAGTACGGTGAAACGCGCGCCGAGAATAGCGTTAAGTCTGCGGTACAGCTCGGCTTCGGGCTGTGTCATCACCGCGCGCTTAGCCCTATATTCCGCGCCCTCGGGAAGAAGTTTGCGTTTTTCTTTACGCGCACACGCAAGCGCAAGCAGAGCAGTTCCTGCAACGGCAAGAATAAGCCCGAACGCAAATACCGCCCATCTTACGAGCTGAACGGTTTCATTCTCGAAACTTCCGAGTAAAAAGGACAGAGCGACTATCGTCGCTCCGCCAATTAAAAGTATAAACAAATTACGCTTTTTCACCGTTTCCTCCGGTGGGTTTCTTCTTATTATGCCAATGCTTCTTGTTCGGTCTGTTGTTCTTCTGACCGCCGTTACTTTTCGTCTGCTTCGGTATAATAACGATATATCTGTTGGGCTCTTTGCCCTCGCTTCTCGTGATAACGTCGCTTCGCTCTGCAAGAGTAGCGTGCACAGCCTTTCTTGCCGCAGAAGTCATAGCCTCAAGCTCCACGCGCTTGCCGGTAGCAACCGCCTTGTCCGCCTTTTCGTTAGCCATCGCAACGATAGCTTCGTCACGACGCGCGCGGTACTCACCGCAATCAAGGTTGATTCTTACGGTCTTAGCTTCGGGAACGGTGACGTTAGCAAGATATTCCATAGCCTCGATCGTCTCGCCCTTATAACCTATGAGGGTTTCACACTCACGGGTAATGCGGACGTTGACTTCGCTACCTGCTACCTTTGCCTCGACCTCGCTTTCCTCGCCCATAAGACGGACAAGCTCTGCAATATACGCCGTCGCCTTTGCCTTAGCGTTTTCAAGCTCCTCTGCGCTGACCGACTTAATCTCCTTAGCCTCTTTCTTTTCTTCCGCTTTTTTCTCCGTCCTTGCCGGCTGAGGCGCGTTTTCTTTCGCGCTCATGCCGAGAAGCTCGGCGCGGAAGTCACGACTGAATTCGGGCTTCTTAACCGCCTTATTCTCAGGCTTTACGTCCTGCTTATTCTCCGTCTTAGGCTGATCCTGCTTAGCCTGAGCTTTTGTCTGAGGCGCAGGTTCTTTTACTTGCTTAACCGACTGCTTAGCGTTATCCTGCCCAGCCTGTGGCGACGGTTTTTCGGGACGGTTTTTCTTTTCCGGCTGAAACTGTTTTTTATCTGCGGAAGCTTCCACTGCGCTTGAATGCGCTTTAACGTTTTGCTTTTCGGAATTTCTGTCCTTTTTGTCGCGACGCTTTTCCTTTCTGTCGGGCAGAGGCGCTGTCTTAGCCCTCTCCTCCAAATTACGCATTACGCTTGCCGCCGTCTTAACCTTAGCGGGCTGACCGAGATAAGTCATGCGAACGCGCGCTTTGCGGAAAATTCCCGGATGTTCAAGGATTTTAACGTCAACGTCGTCAAGCTTGCAATCGAGTTCTGCCAGACCTGCAAGGAGAGCTTGTTCTATATCTTTTCCGACTGTTTCGATAGTTTTCATTAAGTTCCCTTTTTATTTTTTGGCGTTGGGGTCAGGTCTGCCGTAACGCGCGACTATTTCCTCGATTTTCTTAGAACCGACCGTGCTCTCGTCAATAGGAATCATCTTCTTAGAAATAGATGATGTAATTAAGTTAATAAGAAGGCTCATCGTCGAGTTGGTTACCATGTACAGCGTGAACGCCGCGCAGTATTGGATAGCGAAGTAACCCATAAGTACGGGCATAACGAAAATCATGGCTTTCATACAACCGGCATTTTGGTTGCCTGTCATACTATCCTGTCCGCTCTTTTTCTGCTGACCACGAGTAATTATCTGCGACAGTACGCTGAGAAGCACCGCAAGCACGGGGAGGATAAGGAGGCCGTTTACGCCGTACTCACCTTCTGCAATAACGCGCGCCATAACAGTTTCGTATGCGTCAACCATTCTTTCAAGCTCGGCTTCGTCGTAGCCCGAACGATCGGGATTAGTGCCGTACTCGCCGATAGCGGTCTCGAACTCCGCCTGCGTGGGAGCAAGCGAATTAGCCCAGGGCGTGTCTGCCATCCAGATATCCTTTATCCAAAGGAAGCCGTCGCGCTGATAGCCCTTGCCGTCGGCGTACTCGCCTTCGTTGTAATAATAATCGTAAACGTCGTTCTGCGCAACGGTACGGCAGTACTGCTCGGCAACCACTCTTGCGTTATTTTCGCCTGACTCCGAGGCAAGTTCGACAGCTTTTGAAGCGTCGTAAGTGCCTAAATTGGTTTCAAAGCCCTTAGCAAACCACTGCGAGTAAGTCTCTGCATAAAGCGTGAAATACGACGCCGTGGACGAAGCCGTAGCCGACGAAACGGCGGAGTTAAGCGCGGTAGCGCTTGCCACAGCTACGTCGGGGTTTTGACCGTAAGCGGTCAGGAACGCTTCGTCGTAAGACACGCGGAAATCACTGCCGTATTCATCCGAAATACCACCGACGGTAGCGTCGTAAAAGCCCTCGCCTATCTCTGTCTGATACGCCGAGGTATAAACGTCGTAAATTCTGGTATAGTTATCGAACTGCTTGTAGTTTGCCGTCGTCTGAAGCGCCGACCACAACCAAATGAACACCACGAGGGTTACGATCATAGGCAGACAGCTGGAAAATACGCTCATGCCTTCACGCTTATTCAGTTCCGCCTGCTTCTGCTGAAGTACCTTGGGATCGTTACCGTACGCCTTTTCCAACTTTTCGAGCTGGGGCTTAATGCGAACGGTAATGAGCTGGTTCTTGCGCATTTTGTAGCGCTGAAAGAGGTCAAGCGGGAAAAGAATGATTTTCAGGGCAACGGTAAGAAGCACGATACGGATAGCATAGAAGCCTATGCCCGACATCGCGCCGTTCAAGATTAGCGCCCACGGAAAGTCCATAAAGGGCGTAACACTCGATAACATTGTCATATCGGCTAATAAAGCCATTTCATTTCTCCTTTGGGGTTAAAGGGTACGGGATCGAAACCGCCGACTGCCAAGGGATTACATCTGGCTATGCGCGCCAATCCCATTCCTATACCGAGAAGCGTTCCCCACTCCTCGATCGCCTCGTACATATAGCTCGAACAGGTCGGGTAATATATACACGACTTGCCTATCGCCTTTGAAAGCGTGAGCTTATAAAGACGGATCAAACCTTGAAATAACCACTTCAGGGTGATTATATTTATTAGCACCGCGAACGGCGTGAGCTTGCGTCTTCTTCTGAGGATCATAACGATAAATATCCAGCTTTAACCAACAGCGTCGTCATACGCGTCTTTATTTCCGCGTAACTCAGCTCGGTCACGCCGGGCTTAGCTATGAATATCATCTGTCCGCACGAAAGGCGTGGCAGTAATTCACGAACGACACCGCGCATACGGCGTTTAACGAGGTTTCGGCGTACCGCTTTTCCGATCTTGTTGGATACAACGAATCCTATGCGCTTGCAGTTGCCTTTAAGCGCAACGAAAGATATAAGTTTACCGCCGACTTTTGCGCCGTGCGCGCGAACGTAGGAAAAGCTTCCACGCGCCCTCAAGCGGTAACTCTTACTCAGCATGGATTAGTTCTTTCCAAGAGGCTTCGGAGTAAGGTTCTTTCTGCCCTTAGCGCGACGACGCTTAAGTACTCTGCGACCTGCGGTCGTCTTCATTCTTGCGCGGAAACCGTGCACCTTTCTCTGCGCTCTTTTCTTGGGCTGATAAGTTCTTTTCATTATTTGTTTCTTCCTTTATATTATATTTGCCAGATCGATGGGCGTATTGTTACCGACTCATTATATAGGAAACGGCGACCTAAGTCAAGTAATTTTACCACTTTTTAGCGTGACGAAGATTTTATACCGAACTATTTGTCAGGCTTTTGCAGGATTTTAGCCAACGCGAAAAATCCACCTTCCTTTCAAATAAAAAATTAATGACAAATTACGCTATTTTTTTGACAAATTATGCCAAATTTATTTACAAAAAGATATTTATGTGTTATAATGCTAAACGTTGGCGGTGACTCTCATCCCATATCCGCCGACCGCCGTCACCCACCACAGACGGCGATAACCCCACCCGGAAGTGGCCTTGCTTACGCTTGGTCACTTCTTTTTTTACGGCGAGGTGCAAGTTAACTATCCTAATTCCGCTAAAATGGATTGAAAAATACTATTCCAAACGGTTAATTCTCGTCTTTAACGCCTGCATACGCGTATCGAGCAAATATGCTTGCTCTGAGCAGTCTTTAAGCTCTGCAACGATCGCTTCCTCATCCTTGATTTTGTGCTTATATTTCAGTCCGTGTTCGAGCGTAGCCCAGAAGTCCATGGCAATAGTGCGAAGTTGCACTTCTACACGTACGGAATTTTTTTCGTCAGAGAAATATACGGGCACTTCTATTATCATATGAAAGGAGCGGTAGCCGTTGGGCTTGGGATTCTTTATGTAGTCCTTAATGTGCACGACGGTTATATCGTCTTGTCCTCCCAACATTGCCGCCACAGTATAGATATCGTCTACGTATTGACAGATAATACGCACACCTGCGATATCGTTAAGGTTATCCTGCATATTCTTGACGCTAAAAGGCACCCCCTGCTTTTTCAACTTGGCGAATATGCTCTCAGGCGATTTAACGCGCGAGTATATACTCTTTATGGGATTGTTCGAGCCGTATAGACTGAGCTCGTCGTTAAGCACCTCGAACTTAGTCCGTACCTCGCGTATCGCGCAAGAGTATAGCGTCATACTCTTTCGGAAATCCCTAAAAATCTCCTTAAAAGCTTCTCCCTTCTCGACAATTTCACTGGAAAGCGAATCTCTGAGCGCGCGTACCGCCTCAATCATGCTGTCTTCTTTGTTTTCCATTGCATTTTCCTCGTCTTTTCCTTTTTCATTATATAATATATAACGCAAAACTTAACTTAAAGTTAAAATGATACACATTTGCATTACTTTATACCTCGGAGTTATATTGTCGTCATAAGGTCAAGGTAAAAGGCAATAGTTATTATTACTCACCATACAAGCAAAAACACGATTGCCTTATTATCAGCA
>JAFTMM010000055.1 GCA_017452405.1 Clostridia bacterium
CAATAAATTATTGATAGTATTTTGTAGCTCCTCGTTGCGACTTTTTAAATCACTCTTAGTTGCTAATAAATTATTGATAGTATTTTGTAGCTCCTCGTTGCGACTTTTTAAATCGTCATCAGTTTGACAAGCAACTAATAACATAATGCACGACACCAGCATTATAAGACTCATTGCAAACGTAATAATTTTCATGACTTTAATTTTCATAATTTAAACCTCCTTAAGCATAATTCATTTCGACTTGTATGCTTTTATAACTGCAATTGTATAATTTAATGACCAAGCAACGCTGTATCGGCATAGATGTAGACGGTCGCTCATCCGCCATTTCATGTAAAATATCAATTACTATTTCACCTTAAGCTTCCGTTATCGCCTGTAATTTGCAACCGAAACCATAATAAATATCGGTAAAGAAATAGATGACCAAGATATCCGACGTGAACGTCACTTCTTCCGGGAAAGAATCGAATGCCTTGTCAAATTCCTCAGCAGAATCTATAATAAAGCACCTTTCACGAGGCAGATTATCATCTGTAAATGGATATTTTGTCTGGTTTTCATTTAAAAACTCTTCTTTTGCCCACCTTTCTGCTTTATCGAAAAGTACTGCATCATAAGGCAGCGGCTCCTCATTTATACAAGCAGAACTTAACAAGCCGATACATATAATAAGCGACAAACTTATTATTATTTTTAATATCCTACCTTTCATACACCTACTCCTTTTGATTTTTATTTCTACGTGGATTGGAAAACTTTTCATTATATAGACAATTTCAAACGCTATTTTTTACGCAATTTTAATAAATTTATTTAAATACATTTTTATTCAATTTTAATGCTCTTTTAATAGCATTATAACACATTATTACACTTTGTCAATAGGTTTTCCAAATTTTCACATAGATTTCACATAAATCTTTTTATTAATTTGGCGCAAAAAAATCTTGCTTCCAAACGGAAGCAAGATTTTATCTTAATATATCTTTTTATAAATATTTCTTTATCTCGTCTACTTTATCCGTTACTTCCCAAGGGAGGTCGGGTTTACCGAAGTGTCCGTAGTTGGTGGAAGCGGTATAGATGGGGCGTGCGAGTTTGAGGCTCTTGATGAGCGCGTGAGGACGGAAGTCAAAGACTTTTTCGATAATTTCGAGAATTTTCTCGTCGCTCACTTTGCCCGTACCAAAAGAGTTTACGCATACGGAAACGGGATTTGCCTTGCCGATTGCGTAGGCTACTTGCAGTTCGAGTTTGTCGGCAACGCCAGCCTTTACCATATTCTTGCAGACGTAGCGCGCGTAGTAGCTTGCCGATCGGTCTACCTTCGTGGGATCTTTACCGCTAAATGCGCCACCACCGTGAGGCACTACTCCACCGTAGGTATCAACGATAATTTTTCTGCCGGTAAGTCCGCTATCGCCCTCCGGTCCACCGACCACGAAACGTCCGCTTGGATTGATAAGGTATTTCGTTTCTTCGGTCAGAAGTTTTTTATCAATGACTGCAAGCGCTACTTCGCGCTTTAAGTCAGCTTGTATAGTTTCGAGAGTCACGCTTTCGTCGTGCTGTGAGGAAATGACTACCGTATCTATATGATGGGGCTTGTCGCCGTCGTAGGCTACCGTCACCTGCACCTTGCCGTCGGGGCGAAGGTAAGGAATAAGTCCGCTCTTTCGCACTTCGGTAAGTCTACGGCTGAGCTTGTGCGCAAGGCTAATAGACAGCGGCATCATGTCGTCCGTTTCGTTGGTTGCGTAACCGAACATCATACCTTGGTCGCCTGCGCCGAGCTTATCGTCAGCGTCCTCGTTTCCTTCCCTTGCTTCGAGCGACTGCGTAACGCCCATGGAAATATCGGGAGATTGCTTGTCAAGGCGAACGATAACCTCGCAATTTTCGGGATCAATACCACTCTCCTTTTCATAGCCTATACTACGGAGCGCATCTCTTACCGTTTTTTCTACGTCTATCTCTGTCTGGGTGGTAATCTCGCCGAATACCATAACAAAGCCGGTAGAGGCGCAGGTTTCGACTGCAACACGGCTCTTAGGATCGCCTGCAAGCGCAACGTCAAGCACGCTGTCGCTTATAAGGTCGCAGACTTTATCGGGATGTCCTTCCGTAACACTCTCGGAAGAAAATAATCTGTATTTTTTCATAATCATTCGTTAATTTTTTCTTTACTTAAAACTTTCAAGCATTTTAGCAACGAGCTGTGCGATTTCGTCAGCGGCGGTATCCATAGAGAACTCGGTCTTTAACGTCTTGTCACGAGTAGAAACCTCGACTACGCCACGTTCGCAAGTCTTTTGGCTGACTACCGCGCGCACGGGTACGCCAAAGAGGTCTGCGTCGGCGAACATAAAGCCGGGACGAACCTCTCGGTCGTCGTACAATACTTCCACGCCCTTTGCTTCGAGCGCGCTTACGAGGTCCTCGGCTACCGCCTTGACTTTCTCGTCCGTTACGCGGAGGTTGCAGACTTCGACCTGCCAGGGCGCAATCGACATGGGCCAGATAGGGCCGTAATCGTCGTGGCTTTCTTCGCAAACCGAAGCGATAAGTCTTCCTACGCCGATACCGTAACAGCCCATAATAGGATTCTTTTCGGTGTTGTCCGAGTCAAGATACGTCATACCCATCGACTTAGTGTACTTGTCGCCGAGCTGGAAGATATTACCGATCTCAATGCCACGGCGAACTTGAAGTACGGGCTTACCGCACACGGGGCAAATTCCGCCTTCGGAAACCTTCGCTACGTCCACGTAATCGGGCGTATTTTCAAGGTCGCGTTCAGGATCAAAGCCCGTGTAGTGATAACCCACTTCGTTTGCGCCGACTACGAGGTCTTTCATGCCTTCAAGCGAGCGGTCAAACACTACGGTTGCGTCTGCATTGAGGTTATACGCGCCGATAAAGCCGGGGACGATTCCGCTTTCGGGAGTAATTTCAGTAGCAGGGTGAATTTCTTTCTTTAAATAATTGCGGAGTTTGGTTTCGTTTACTTCAAGGTCTCCGCGAATGAACGCTATAACGTATTTATCCGTTTCGTTTTCCTGATAAACTACTGCTTTTGCGGTGGTGTTCGCTTCCCTGCCGAGAAGATTACAAACCTCTTCGATAGTCTTTTGCGTAGGGGTTTCTACTTTAGTCAGGGGCGCTGAAACGGAAGGCTGGTTCTTAATTATGCTTTCCGCCACTTCCATATTAGCGCGATAACCGCATTCAGGACAGATTACGAGAGTGTCCTCACCTATGTCCGAAAGAAGCATGAACTCGTGCGAGATTTTACCTCCCATCATGCCCGAATCGGACTTAACGGCAATAACGTTCTTTGCGCCTGCGCGCTTGAATATACGCTCGTACGCCACGTACGCTCTATCGTAATATTTTTCAAGATCTTCCTGCGAAGTATGGAACGAGTATGCGTCTTTCATAGTAAATTCGCGGACGCGGATAAGTCCTCCGCGTGCTCTCGGTTCATCACGGAATTTGGTCTGAATCTGATAGATCATGAACGGATATTGCGCGTGTGATTTTGCTACGTTATTAGCAAGGTGAACAGCCGCTTCCTCGTGAGTCATGCCGAGCACCATAGGGTTGCCGGAGCGGTCGTTCCAACGCGCCATTTCACTGCCAATGCTCATATAACGGCCGGAGGACTGCCATAAAGACGCAGGCATTACGACGGGAAACAGGACTTCCTGTCCGTCGATTGCGTCCATTTCCTCACGAATTATCGCCTGAATTTTGCGTGAAATACGCTGAGTAGGCATAAAGAACGAGTATATTCCGCTTCCAACAGGCTTCATATAACCGCCCTTGGTCATAAGTATCTGACTCTGTATCTGACTTTCGTCGGACACGTCTTTAAGTCTTTCACCAAGTAATTTTCTGACTTTCATATTATATCCTTAAAATAAATTGCTTTTATATTGCCACGTTTGAGATCCTTCGACTAACGCTCAGGATGACGTGAATATGTTATTTGAGGTTCTTCGACTTCGCTAACGCTCGGATCAGGATGACAACTTCGCTACCGCTACGATAAGGTTGACGGAGAATGCATCCTTTTCTGTCATACTGAGCGGAGAGCGTTCAGCTCGCAGTCGAAGTATCTCGGCTTTGTTTTAGACCCTTCGGACTCCCTCCAGGATGACAACGAGAAAAAGTAATGCTCCCTCCAGGATGAGAGTAATGCTCTATAATTAATCTCTCGGCTTTACTATGCCGATATAGCGTTCGAGGTTAAAAAGCTGCCAGGGGTATTTTTCGGGCGGAAATACGCGGAAGCTCATAATCTTATCCGTCGTGGGGTGCTTGAAAGAAAGGTCGTAAGCCCACAGCGAGAACATACCCGTAGGCTGATTCTTACCGTACTTTACGTCGCCGAAGAGCGGACAACCTATGGTAGCCATCTGCACGCGTATCTGATGACTTCTACCCGTGTAGAGCTTGACGTCCGCAAGGTGCAATCCTTCCTCGTCGTTGTCTTCGAGAATATTGTAGTCCAGCACGGCTTTCTTTGCTCCGTCCGTAGTCATTGGTACGACCTTTACGATATTGTTCGCCTGATCCTTGGCAAGGTAATGCGTAAGGCGATCGCGCTTTGCTTGAGGTTTAGCCGTCAGCACGGCGAGATAACGCTTAGAAAACGTGCCGTCCTTAATCTGCTCGGACAGCCTAGCTGCCGCCTTACTCGTTTTTGCAAACACCATAACGCCACCCGTAGGTCTGTCAAGACGGTGCACGAGTCCGAGATAAACGTTTCCCGGCTTTGCGTACTTGTCCTTAATATACGCTTTAAGGAGCGAAAGCATATCCTCGTCGCCCGACTTATCCGACTGACTCGGCACACCCTGAGGCTTAATAACCACAAGTAGATGATTGTCTTCGTATAAAATTGTTATATCTTTAAAATCCATATTTAAATTAAAGTTGAGATCCTTCGACTGCGCTTACGCTTCGCTCAGGATGACCAAAAAAACTTAGTGGCGAAGTGCAGGGCACGAGCCGAGAGCATAGTTCGGCAAAATTTGCCGTCAGGAAGGCAAAGAACGGTGCTATGGCGGAATTTACCTATTTCATAAAAGGCAGAGAGTCTGCTCAGACGGACAGCTGGTGAGGGAACATACCTTAGTGGCGAAGTGCAGGGCACGAGCCGAGTATGTGACCGAACACGCAGTCCGTATCAGCAGTGCTATATGCCTTTTATACGCCTTCCTGCCATAAGGCGGAGCAACCACAGGGCAGTTTAATCCCCCTGTCACTCGTTGGAAGCGTCACTTCATACGCTTTTACGTTACCTTGGGGCAGGCTGATTTTTAATATATTTTCCATAACAGTGGGCTGAAGTCCGGTTGTATAGGAGTTTATGAGGAAGAACAGTGGGTTGTCTGAGAGAACCTTTGCGGTTTGCTCTACGAGCGCGCATACGTTGTCTTCGAGCTTCCACGTCTCGCCGTTCGGTCCTCTGCCGTATGAGGGCGGATCCATTAAAATCCCGTCGTAGAAATTACCGCGCTTAATCTCGCGCGCAACGAACTTGTTGCAGTCGTCTACTATATATCTTATACCGTCTTCGGGACATCCGCTAATAGTAGCGTTCTGCTTGCACCTATCAACCATATTTTTAGCCGCGTCCACGTGCGTAACGCGCGCGCCGATCTTTGCAAGAGCTACGCTTGCGCCACCGGTATAGCCGAAAAGGTTGAGAATTTTGGGCCTACCGCCACGACGAATGACTGCTTCGCGCATAGTATCCCAATTCACCGCCTGTTCAGGAAACAGTCCGGTATGCTTAAAGCCCATAGGTTTTATGAGAAACTTTACGTCGCTGTATGCGATTTGCCACTCCTGCGGGAAAGGGCTCAAGACTTGCCATGCTCCGCCACCTGAGGACGAACGAACGTAACGCGCGTTGAGCTTTGGAAACTTGGACATATCAAAAGGCGCGCGCCAGATAGCCTGAGGATCGGGGCGAAGCAATATTACGCTTCCCCACCTCTCCAGCTTCTCACCGTCACCGCTTGCGATTATTTCATAATCTGTCCATTTTTCTGTCTGCACGTGGAAATTATATCATATTGCAAAATAATTGGCAAGAAAATAAAGCGATAATAAAACCGACTGCAAAAGATTTTGCAATCGGTTTTGTCTTATTTATAATCGTTTACGCTTTACTTACTGCAATCGTTACCTTTTCGCCGTTTACGTCCCACTCTTTGGAGAATTCTCCGCTACTTACGAACGCATTGCAAAGGGTGTCGGACTTGATTTCGCTTTCATACTTAGCCATAACCGCTTCGATTACTGCGCTACCCTTTACGGAAATGGTGATGTGATCGGTTACTTCAAAGCCGTTATCCTTTCTCATGGTCTGGATTTTGGACACGAGTTCACGCATAAAGCCTTCTTCTTTAAGCTCGTCGGTGATCTCGCAGTCGAGAACCGCAGTCAGTCCTTTATCCGACTGAGAAACGTAACGCGACGTTCCCGTAGTCGTGATAAGAAGGTCTTCGGATTTGAGTTCTACCGTCGTATCGCCGAGAGTAAAGGCGTACGTTCCGCCGTTTTCAATCGCTGCCGCTACTTCGTTGGAGTGTGCGGAAAGCTCTTCTCTGATGCCTCCGATAAGCTTGCCGTACTTAGGTCCGAGCGTTTTAAGCTGAGGCTTAACTTCGTAAGAAACAAATTCCTTAGCATCCGAAGCGAACTCGATTCTCTTGACGTTAAGTTCGCCTTCAAGGATTTCGGCAAGACCTCCGTCCAGCCTTCCAGCCGACTCACCGCAAAGCACAAGGCGTGAAAGAGGCTGACGGTTCTTGATATTAGCCGAGTTACGACAGCTTCTGCCGAGATTAGCCGCCGTCATGACGATAGCCATACCCGTTTCAAGCTCCTCGTCTACTGCCGAGAGGTCTGCCTTGGGGAAGTCGCAGAGATGTACGGACTCAGGCGCGGTTTTGTTTACCGAACGCACGATATTCTGATAAATGCTTTCGCTCATAAACGGAATGAACGGAGCGCAAAGCTTAGACAGCGTTTCAAGTACGGTATACAGCGTCATATACGCCGAGATCTTGTCCTCGGTCATACCACCGCCCCAATATCTTTCACGACAGCGACGAACGTACCAGTTGGAAAGTCCGTCCACGAAGTCCTGTATCTTTCTTGCGGATTCGGTGATCTTGTATTCGTCAAGGCTCTTGTCAACGTAGTCAACGAGGGAGTTAAGACCGGAAAGAATCCATTTATCCATAAGCGTAAGCTTGCATTTATTAAGCTCGTACTTGGTCGGATCGAACTTGTCAATTTCGGCGTAAAGCACGTAGAAGCCGTAAGTGTTCCAAAGCGTTCCAAGGAACTTACGCTGTACTTCACTTACCGCTTCAGCATAGAAGCGGGAAGGAATCCAAGGGTTGGAGATAGTGTAGAAATACCAACGCACGGCGTCTGCGCCTTGATTGCCGAGAATTTCGAAAGGATCAACGACGTTGCCGAGATGCTTACTCTGCTTTAATCCGTTCTTATCGAGAACGTGACCGAGAACGATACAGTTCTTGAACGGAGCTTTTCCGAACATAAGCGTAGATACCGCTTCAAGCGTATAGAACCAACCGCGAGTCTGGTCTACCGCTTCGGAAATGAAGTTCGCAGGGAAAGTCTTTTCAAAGACATCCTTGTTCTCGAACGGATAGTGATACTGCGCAAAAGGCATGGAACCGGAGTCGTACCAGCAGTCGATAACTTCGGGGGTACGGCGCATAGTTCCACCGCACGAACACTTCCAGGTCACGCCGTCCACGTAAGGCTTATGAAGTTCGATATCCTTATCGAGTCCACCCTTTTCGCGGAGTTCTTTTCTGCTTCCGATTGCTTCCTGCTTTCCGCACTCGTCGCAAATCCAGATAGGAAGCGGAGTACCCCAATAACGCTCTCTTGACAAGCCCCAATCGATAACGTTTTCGAGGAAGTTTCCCATTCTGCCCGTACCAATTCCGCTCGGAATCCAATTTACGGTTGCGTTATTTTTAAGAAGCTCGTCGCGCAGTTCGGTCATTTTTATAAACCAGCTCGAACGCGCGTAGTAAAGCAGAGGCGTGTCGCAACGCCAGCAGAAAGGATAGCTGTGCGTGAACTTAATTCTCGCTTGAAGCTGTCCTCTTGTTTCGAGGTCGTTCATTACCACTTCGTCGGCGTCTTTGCAGAACAATCCGGTAAGCTTGCCCGAACCTGCCACGAACTTGCCGTCGCTACCAACGAGCTGAACGAAAGGAAGATTATATTTTCTACCTACTCTATTGTCGTCCTCACCGAAGGCAGGCGCGATATGAACTACACCCGTACCGTCAGTAAGAGTTACGTAGTCGTCACAAGTTACGAAAAATGCTTTCTCGCCTTTTTTGAGGTTATAATAATCAAAAAGAGGCTCGTATTCGGTAAGTTCGTAGTCCTTGCCCTTTTTCTTTGCAAGTACTTCATATTCTTCAAAGTATTTGCTCACCAAAGCTTCCGCCATAATATAGCGGTTATCGCCTACCTTAATTTCAACGTAGTCCTCTTTGGCGTTCATACAAAGCGCTACGTTAGAAGGAAGTGTCCAAGGCGTAGTCGTCCAGGCAAGAATATAGAGGTTGTCATCGCCTTTAACCTTAAAGCGCGCGGTGCAAGACGTTTCTTCCACGTCCTTGTAGCCCTGCGCTACCTCGTGAGAAGCAAGCGCCGTTCCGCAACGAGGGCAGTAAGGCACGATTTTATGACCTTTATAGATCAATCCTCTATCGAAGATGGATTTTAAGCTCCACCATTCCGACTCGATATAGTTATCGTCGTAAGTAATGTAGGGATTGTCCATGTCAACCCAATAGCCGACCTGGTCGCTCATTTCCTCCCACATTCCCTTATACTTCCAAACGCTTTCCTTGCATTTCTTAATAAAGGGCTCGATACCGAACTTTTCAATCTGTTCCTTGCCGTCCATGCCGAGAACTTTTTCCACTTCAAGCTCAACGGGAAGACCGTGCGTGTCCCAGCCTGCTTTGCGGAGAACGTGACAGCCTTTCATGGTCTTATATCTCGGTATAATATCCTTCATTACGCGCGTAAGCACGTGACCGATATGCGGTTTACCGTTTGCGGTTGGAGGACCGTCGTAAAAGGAAAACTCCTCTCCGCCCTCGCGAAGTTCCATACTTTTCTTAAACACGTCGTTGTCTTTCCAGAACTTCGTGACTTCCTGTTCACGTCCGACGAAGTTCAGACTGCTGTCTACTTTTTTATACATAATATCTCCGAAGATTTTCTTTCTGTTTAATAATTACTTATGCGCCCTAAAGCATAAAGCAATAAAGTCCGCAAATCATAAGCACGCTACCCGCAAGCACGAACATATGCCAGATTGCGTGATAGTACGGAATTTTTCGCAATTTGTATACTACTATTCCGAGGGTGTACGCTATTCCGCCGAGTAGTAAGAGCACGAATGCGCCCGTGCCGATTGATATAGCCAAGTTATACGCGCGAACGAGTATAAGCCACCCCATAACCACGTAGGAAATCATGGTTAACACTCGGAACTTCTGCACGCTGATACCGTTAAACACTATCGTAACGACGGCAAGAACGGCTACGGTAATCGCTATTACCATTCCCCATATCGCATCGGCAGGTTGATCCGTTCCGTACTCCACCAGTCCGATGAGCGCGTAGGGCATGTACGAGCCTGCTATAAGAATTGATATAGAGCAATAATCAAACCGTCTGAGCACGGCTTTTGCAAGACTCCCGTACTTGCACGCGTGATATACCGAACTCATGGTATACATCACGAGGAGCGAAAAGCTAAATGCTATGACTGCCACTAACGCGCCTACGCCGTACTTTCCTTCCGTCACGCCTGCGCTTGCCTTGATTATCATAAGTACGGAAAATACCAGACAAACGATTGCGCCGAAAGCGTGAGTCGCTACGTTAAACGCTTCCTCTTTGGGCGTGTATTTACGTTGCTGGGAAGAATAGTCCTTTTTCTTTTCGACTTTGGTAGCGGTTACTTTTTCAGACATATCGTTTCAAAAACAATTCCACCTGCGGTTCGTAGGTGGAATAGTAAGCTTTTTAGCTGTGGAGTCTTAATTACTTAATAACGGTTTCGAGATACTTAACGAGATCGCCTACCGTTTCAAGTCCGTCCACAACGTCGTCGGGTATGGTAATGTCGTATTCCTGCTCCATAGCGAAGAGAAGCTCGACAACCGTAAGCGAATCGGCGTTAAGATCAGTCTTGATATTCGTTTCAAGAGTAATTTTTTCCTTGTCTACTTTGAGGTATTCGGATAATTTATCTACAATCAATTCAAAAAGGTTATCCATTTCAATTCACTTCCTTATAATTTATTTTCATTATTATAGCACAAGATTTTACGATTGGCAAGCAACGGACGCTTATGGAAAAACATTTGAACGTAAATTTTTCGTTAACTAATTGCAAATTCGTCCTTTTTTAATAATATTTTATGGGTTTTTTCGCGAAAGTAGCGCAGAAAACACGGGGAGAATGCTTTTTTTGCCCTCTATGTTCACGCCTGCAAATTCGGTTATAAGCTCGCCTTCGGCGTACTGACAAGACTTGCCTGCTTCCGTAACGTATAAACCGCCAAGCTGTACTATGCACTTAAATCCGCTATCGTGAAGATTACCTCGCGCGTCCACGAGATACGCAAGTTCGTTTTCACTCAACATTTTGACGAAATAACCTTCTTCGCCGTATAAGTCAAGCTCGCCTTGACCACCGTTTTTGACTGCATTAAGAACCGCTTCGGCTATGACGCCAGGAACGACCGAACCTATACCGTCGCCCGTATCGCCGTAAGTGGTTACACCTATAATCTTGCCATCGTCATTAAGACACGCGCCACCGCTCATGCCTTGACCACTTTCCGACGTAGTGTCGATTACGGGAACGTACTTGTTTCCACTACCGCGCAGTTTTGCGGTTACAATCACCGTCAAACCTTCGCTTTTGCCCTCGTATACTTTTACTCCCTCCCCGGCAAGATTACCGATAGTATAATGATTACCGTCGTAGTCTTTTGAAAATTCGGCTGGATTATCCACCTTAATTCCGCTTGCTTTAAGCACCGCAAGGTCGTGGTAGGTAGAATAACCGAGGATTTCGGCTTGCTTATTCCCCACCGTCACGCTTTCGCCGTCCATTACGACGTGGTAATTAGTAATTAACAACGCACCGTCACCATAATTTTCCACAGCTATTGCGCTCGCCGTCCTCGTTGCTCCACCCGTTGCCGTCACTTCATAGACGTTTTCGGAAAACTCTTTGGCTTTGTCTAGCCCACCGCAACCGAAAAACGCAAGCGTCATCATAAGCGTCAGCAAAAGCGCGAATATTTTTTTAACCGTTATGTTTCTCATACGTATTATTATGCGCGTGAAATCACGCCCGTACCCGAGTAGTATTTCGGAAGCTCGATTGCCGAAACTTCTTCCCAATCAATGGGCGATAGCCCTTGAGCGGAGAGAAATGCGTTAGCTCTTGAAAAAGGCTTAGAACCAAAAAAGCCTTGCGTTGCGCTCATAGGCGACGGATGCGCGGACTCTATTACGCAATGGTGAGGAGCAATCAGCTCTACTTTACTTCGCGCGTTACGTCCCCACAGTATAAACACCGCCGGTTTTTCCCTCTGTCCGATCTTGTGAATAACGCTGTCGGTAAACTCCTGCCAACCGCATTTTGCGTGCGCGTTGGACTGCGAGGCGCGGACGGTGAGCGTTGCGTTAAGGAGTAGCACGCCCTGCTTAGCCCAGCCCGTAAGCTCTCCACTTTTTCCTTTCATGCTAACGCCGAGGTCGGACTCTATTTCCTTATATATATTGCGGAGAGAAGGCGGTAGAGTTATGCCGTCGGCTACGGCGAACGCAAGTCCGTTGGCTTGTCCGGGATTGATGTACGGATCTTGTCCGACGATTACCACCTTTACGTCTGAAAACGGCACGTACTTAAGAGCAGAATAAATGAGCGAACGCGGAGGATATACGGTATACTCCGCGTATTCACGCTCGATAAACTCGTTAATTCGGGCGAAATATTCCTTGTCCGTTTCTTCGGCAAGGATTTCGTCCCAGTCGTTTCCGATAGATAAATTCATACCCATAGCATAACAATTTTTATTGAATTTTGCAAGTATAATTTACGCAAAGCGGAAAATACTTTATATGCACGAAAGAAAAACAAAAGACAAAGGGGCTTTTACGCCCCTATTTTATTTGAGTTAAGGGAATATGCCGTTATTGTCATTGTCGTCATCACAGCACCGATCGTCATTTTTGCTGCCGAGAAGTAAGGTCATAATAATAATCGTGTTGAGCGACGTGGCAGTATCGCAATTTTCGTTCCTATCGTTAAGAACGAGAAGAAGTAAAAGGAGCAATCTGAAAATTTCGTTATTATCAGTCATATCCTTTATATATGCGCCATTATCCGACTTTGATAATTTGTTATTATATTTTCATGATAATAAATTCCTTAAACTCCAAAGAGCGAAGCGTCACTTTGCTAGACAAGCGCACGGAGGATACGGTGCGTAAGTATATGCCACAGGGTTCGATACTCGAAGGCATGTCCACCGTTTTCACCGCTTTCGCCGATCCAGGTCGGCTTAGAATAATCTCCGCGCTGTCCGTCAGCGAAATGTGCGTGAGCGACTTGTCCGTCATTCTCGGCATTAATCAGACTACTCTCTCCCACCAACTGCGGTTTTTGAAAAGCGCAAACGTCGTGGGTTGTAAAAAACAAGGCAAGGTTGTTTTCTACTACCTCTCCCGCCCGCTTATTCACGACCTTATGCTAATCGCGTCACGGCTGGTTAAAACCGGTGGCCAAGCGCAGGAAGCCTAACGCTTACGTAACATACTTAACGCTATGATAAGGCGGTTATTAACCGCCCTTTTCGCGCGCTCGTTATCTTGCCCGTCTGATTGTTCTTTTAAGTCTTTTCTGCGCGTCTTTTTGTTTTTTCTTGAAGTAGGCGCGGTTTCGTTATAACAGCACTCGCGGAGATAACTGCATTTGGGCGCGTAATCACGTAACATTTTACTCCCTCCCACTCCATTCTATTCATTCTGGAAAAATTTTGAAATATTTTAAAAAACTTTTCAAAAAACACTTGACAAATTTTTAAATTAGTGTATAATATAGTTATTGATAATAATTATCAATAAGACTCGTTATCAAAATACCAAAGAAATATAAACAAAAATAAGGAGATTACAGAAATGGCTAAATGGATTTGTCCGATTTGCGGATACGTACACGAAGGAGAAACTGCACCCGATAGATGCCCTCAGTGCAACGTTCCGGGTTCTAAGTTCAATAAGATGGAAGAGAGCAAAAAGACCTGGGCGGCAGAACACGTTGTCGGTGTTGCTAAAGGCGTTGACGCCGAAATTATCGAAGGACTTCGCTCCAACTTTACGGGCGAATGTACCGAAGTGGGAATGTATCTCGCTATGGCGCGTGTTGCTCACAGAGAGGGCTATCCCGAAATCGGTCTTTACTGGGAAAAGGCTGCTTACGAAGAGGCTGAACACGCGGCTAAGTTCGCAGAGCTTCTCGGCGAAGTAGTTACCGATTCGACCAAGAAGAATCTCGAAATGAGAGTAGACGCTGAAAACGGTGCAACCCTCGGCAAGTTCGAGCTTGCTAAGAAAGCTAAGGAGCTCGGTCTTGACGCTATACACGACACCGTTCACGAAATGGCGCGCGACGAGGCTCGCCACGGCAAGGCGTTCGAAGGTCTTCTCGCAAGATATTTCAAATAAGACGCTTAATACTTATAAAGCTCGTAAGGTTTCCCTTGCGAGCTTTTATTTTATCATAATGGACTTTAATCTTCTTGCCACACCCTCTGCCCCGTCAAATACGGGCAGACGCAGATAAGGCGTAAGATGAGAATAATGAGTGCAACCAAGCACTAATCCGGAGTATCCCCTGCTGAGTTCGTTTATATGCTGAGCTAATGCGCTAAGGGCTTTGGGATCGGGGTACGCTTTTTCTATATCACACGCAAGAGTAGGCTGAACGCTTACTGTTACGCGCGGAGGATACGTGCGAAGTGTTGCAGTAAGCGGAGTTGCAAGGAGCAGAATTTTGCTGTCAGTAAGTGTGAGCGCAGGCTTGACTGCAGGCTCTATGCCTATAATCGGAACGTCATACTTTTGGCGAAGAAAAGAGGCGGCGGCTGCCGTAGCGGTATTGCAAGCAATAACGATTGCTTCGCAACCTGACGAAAGAAGCGTGCGGACGTTGCGGTCGGCTATTTCGATCACTTCCTCTCTGCTTTTATTGCCGTAAGGGCGGTTTGCACTATCGTCAAGATATAGAAATTTTGCCGTTGGAAGGGCGCGTTTGCATGCGCTCAATACGCTTAATCCACCCACGCCACTATCGAACATCCCTATTTGCATAAGAGTATTTATGCATATATAACGAGAGTGGTGAATTTCTTGTGGATTGCAAACGCTTTTTGCCTTACAAGTAAGGCATGAATTGCAAACGCTTTTTGCCTTACAAGTAAGGCATGAATTGCAAACGCTTTTTGCCTTACAAGTA
>JAFTMM010000056.1 GCA_017452405.1 Clostridia bacterium
CGCAACGTCCGCAAGGAAGTCCACGTGCGTAATATCGTCAAGCGTAATCGTAGCGCCGAGTTTGAGCGCATACTCATATTCCTCGGCAGGCGTTTCGTTTGCCGTAAACATAATATCGTCGCCTAAGATTCCGCACTTTTCGCACATCATAAGTTCGGTAAGCGAGGAGCAGTCCATACCGCAACCGAGCTTATGTAATATCTTCATAATGGCAGGGTTGGGAGTCGCCTTAACTGCAAAATGCTCTTTAAAGCCTTTGCACCAAGAAAAGGACTCAATAAATTCTCTTGCATTGTCCTCAATGCCTTTTTCGTCGTAAATATGAAAGGGCGTGGGGTAGGTCTTTTTAAGCTCCTCCGCCTGCTCTTTCGTAATAATAGGTTTTTTAACGTTACTCATAAAAAAATTATAGCTTTTTTCCGTTCGTCTGTCAAGCACCTACGGTTTTTATAATTATTTATTGTCTATAATTTTATTGTCGAAAGGCAATTTAATTTCTTGCTAAGTTTTTTTAATAATGCTATAATAAACTTTGAACTTCCGATAGGTAGTCAGAAGAGGAAATTATGAAATATATCAGAATACGCGGTGCGCGCGAAAACAACTTAAAAAATATAGATATTGACGTTCCGCACGACTCGTTGACCGTCTTTACCGGTCTTTCGGGTAGCGGTAAGAGTTCGCCTGCTTTCGACACCATATACGCCGAGGGTAAGCGCCGTTACGTGGAAAGTCTGTCCTCTTACGCCAGAATGTTCCTCGGACAAGTAACCAAGCCCGACGTAGAGTCTATCGAAGGGCTTTCTCCTGCTATCTCCATAGATCAAAAAACCACTTCGCATAATCCCCGATCCACCGTTGGAACGGTAACCGAAATATACGATTATTTAAGACTTCTATTTGCCAAGGCAGGCACTCCGCATTGCCCTAAATGCGGAAAAGAGGTTACTCAACAGAGTATTGACCAGATTATAGACAGCGTGTTAGCGTACGGCGACGGCGCGCGACTGACCATACTTGCGCCCATTGCAAGAGGCAAAAAAGGCGAGTATAAAAAAGAGCTTGCTTCGCTCCAAAAGCAGGGCTTTGCAAGAGTCAAGATTGACGGCGAGATGAAGATTCTCGGCGAGGACGAAATCAATCTCGATAAGCAGGTAAAGCATAATATAAGCGTTAGCGTTGATCGTTTGGTGCTCAAAGAGGGCGTAGAAAAACGCCTGTCCGACTCCATCGAAACGGCGCTCAAACTTGCCGACGGAATAGTAATCATAGATAATAACGGCGATGAAACGCTGTTTAATACCAAATACGCTTGCGCCGATTGCGGAATATCGCTTCCCGAAATAGAGCCCAAACTCTTCTCGTTCAACTCACCCTTCGGCGCGTGTCCCGAATGCGGTGGTCTGGGCTTTAAACAGGTAATAGATCCGGCGCTTCTTTACGGTGACGGCAGTAAATCGCTTCGCGAGGGCGCAATAACCGTCACGGGCTGGAACTTTGACTCGGCAAAAACTACGCTTCAGATGTTCACGGCATTATCAGAAAAATACGGATTCTCACTCGATACGCCGTACCGCGACTTACCTGAAAAAATTAAAAATATCTTGCTTTACGGTGACGATTCCGAAGTCAAAGTAACTCTTGGAAGCGAGAATTTCTCATACTCGTATAAGCGTAAATTCGAGGGTGTAATAACCAATCTCGAACGCCGTTACCACACGTCCACGAGCGAGTCGGCTAAGCGTGAGATAGAAAAATATATCCGCGAAATGCCGTGCACGGTATGCGGTGGCAAACGCCTTCGCCCCGAAGCGCTGTCGGTAAAAGTGGGAGGTAAAAACATCTCCGAGCTTTGCTCAATGCAAATAGTTGACCTCGTAGACTTTTTCGCAAACGTTAAGTTCGGTCACGCGCAGTCGATTATTGCCGAACCGATAATGAAAGAAGTGAATGCAAGACTTAAGTTCCTTACCAACGTCGGTCTTGAATATCTCACGTTGGGCAGAAGCGCAACCACGCTGTCGGGCGGTGAGGCGCAACGCATACGCCTTGCAACGCAGATAGGTAGCGGTCTAACCGGTGTCGTATATATCCTTGACGAACCAAGCATAGGACTGCACCAGCGAGATAACGCCAAGCTGATAAATACGCTCAAAAAACTCCGTGACCTCGGCAATACTCTCGTAGTCGTTGAGCACGACGAGGACACTATGCGCTCTGCGGATTGGCTGGTGGATATAGGACCGGGCGCAGGCGTGCACGGTGGAGAAGTGGTCGTTGCAGGCACTCCCGCCGAGGTTGCAGAATGTAAGAGCTCTATTACCGGTGATTATCTTTCGGGCAGGCGGAAAATCGAAGTTCCCGAATCACGCAAGGATTGGGATAACTCCATAATAATACGTGGCGCAAAACAGAATAACTTGAAAAATATCGACGTGGAAATTCCCGTAGGCGTACTGACCGCAGTAACCGGCGTTTCGGGTAGCGGAAAAAGCTCCATAGTCAATCAGATACTCTATCCTGCGGTAAGTAACCGCACCAACGGTTCACGCCTCGTTGAAGGCAAATACGACCGAATAGAGGGCTTGGAGAACGTTGATAAGGTTATTTGCATAGACCAATCTCCTATAGGCAGAACGCCGAGATCGAATCCTGCAACCTACACGGGCGCATTCACGCAAATACGCGAACTGTTCGCCAAAACCCCCGAAGCTATGGAGCGTGGCTACGGCGCAGGTAGATTTTCTTTTAACGTTAAAGGCGGACGTTGCGAAGCGTGCGAGGGCGACGGCATAAGAAAAATTGAAATGCACTTTCTTTCCGACGTATACGTTCCATGTGAAGTCTGCGGTGGTAAGCGTTATAACAGAGAGACGTTGCAGGTTACGTATAAAGGCAAAAACATCTATGACGTTCTCGATATGACGGTGGAATCGGCTTGCGAATTCTTTGAAAACCAACAGGGAATATATTCAA
>JAFTMM010000057.1 GCA_017452405.1 Clostridia bacterium
ATATAACCTGCTTAGCGTTCTGCGCAACGATTCTGCCGAAGTCTTTACTGTCTATTTCTTCGGTAATCTTGTCGCCTACTTTATACTTTTTGTTTATAAGTTTAGCGTCTTCAAGGCTGATCTGAGTTTCCTTGTCCTCTACTTCTTCAACAACCGTAAGGGTTGCGAGAAAGCGAATAGCCGAACGTTCGGGTACGAGAACGACTTCAACGTTCTTTGCATTGCCGAACTGCTTTTTGTAAGCGAGGGCAAGCGCATTTTCAAGAGTCTCTATAAAGACTTCCTTAGGTATTTTTTTCTCGCTTTCGAGCAAATCGAGAGCCATGAAAAATTCCTTGCTAACCATTTGTTATATTCCTCCGATATTATTCCAATATGCTTCGTGGCATTATGCCGAATTTTAATCAAATTTAACGAGCGGACGCACGAGCGCAATTCTCGTATTTTCTATTTTAATTTCTTCTTTTTTCGTTTGAAGAAGAACGTAACCGTCCGTTCTCTCCAAAAGCACGCCTTCGTATGCTTTAACACCTTTAATAGGCGCGTATAATTTAACTTCCACTTCCTTTCCGTAATTTCTTTCGAAATCCCTGTGCGTTTTAAAAGGTCTATCAAGACCGGGGGAAGATATTTCAAAGACGTACGGTTTTCCGGCGGTGGGATCAAGTTCGTCAATAATAGGCTCGATAGCGTAGTGCAGTTTTTCGCAGTCGTCAAGGCTTATTCCTTCGGGTACTTTGTCAACGATAACCGTAACGATCTTCTGACCAAATTCGGAACGCTCCTCGATATCCACGATTTCATAACCGAGCTCTACAACTTTCGGATTTATCGCATCAAAAATGTTCTTATTCAAAACCCCTCCCATAAAAGTTAAGAGCGGACTTTCAAGCCCACTCTTATAGCATACACTATTAAAGTAAATAAATTATACCATATTTTATATCCAATTGCAACTGTTTTATCAAACCGAAGCCAAAATTTTAGCGTATGCTTCGGCAAACGCGAGTGAACGGTACGTGTTTTTAGGCCTAACCGAACGCAACGTAGACGCTTCAACAAACGAAGTCAATTCAGCTACGCGAGGCAACGGAATATGCAATTTTTCAAGATACTGCCTTAAGATGCCAATATGCCAATCAATAGGAAGCGCCGTAAGCGTATATCCGTCGAAGAATTTAAAGAAATCGGGAACTGCCTGGTCAAAAGTCGGGCTATTGTTGAGCTCAGAAGTAAGCAAGCCCAAAGCAAGGCGCGCATCCTCTTTCATTTCCACTCCCGGTCTAACGAGCGTGGAAAAGGTCTCTATAATCTTTCCATCGTCCAATTTAACCGCGCCTATTTCAATAAGCTCACCGGGAGCGTATTTATTAAGAGACGTAGTAAGTACCGAGAAAACGACCAACTTTTCTTTCGTCAAAGGCTGTTCTGAATTATTGTAGAACGAAGTCTGTGACAATACTGTGTAGCTCGACGGCTTTACGTAGCGGTACTCGTCGTCAACGAGTCTAACCACGTTATTGATTTCATATTCCGCTTTTTCACACCCTGTAAAATGGCGAACTCTGAACTGCAAGGAACCGTCGCCCGCTCTTTCATCATAGTCGAGATGTCCATCCATTATCATATAGGGGCTGTTGTCTTCTAAAAATTTTAAGCAGTCTTGATTTTTCTGCGGAGGAAAGAATACGCATCTAATTTTGCCCGTACCGTCGTCAAGCGTAAAGGTAGCGAACTTACGGATTACGTCTTTATCTTTCTTCGACTCGTATTCTCGGATTTTAACGTCAGAGACTTGTCCGTAAAGCACCGTAAATTGCGGTTTAATACAATCGCAAATATAAACGGCGTTAGCGTTAATCACGTCGCCGTACATTTTTACTCTGCCGGTCGGTTTAATTACTCGTCCTTCTTCGGGGCGTTCGTAGGAATATTTCGGCCTAAAGGAGTTGGCTTGCAAAATCCTTCTAATTTCATCTTCATTTTCCTCAAATCTTTTTATAGATACCGAAAAGGAGTTAAAAAAACGAGTGTCCAAAAAAGTTTTTAAAGCAACGTCAAGACCTTCATCGTCTACGTACTCCGCTATATTTTCGGGAAGATTAATAATTACCGCAGGATTTTCTCCGATAGTTATAGCCGTACTTTCTTTTTCGATTGCGGAAGACACGAGCGAACTCATTTTTCCAAAAAAGTCAAGAATACTTTTCACGATTTCGCCCTTCGTCAGCTCCGAAGGCGTAGCGTTAAGCTCAAAAGACACGGCAGGAGGAAGAACTTTCGCTATGGCAGAAAGAATTTCGGATTTAGCGTTCAGGTACTTTTCTTCACACTCTTTTTTATATACGGCGCGCAAAAACACTTTCGGCTTGGAAGAATCTACTTTTGCCGAAATAAAACGCAGATAAGTAACGTCTGGAAGTTCCTTTATAAACTTTTCATTAAAATCGTTCAACCAATTAAATCCTTGAGCATGTCTAAAAAAACTATTTCAGCATCCGCTAGTGGCATTGTTCCTATTATTTCGCCTTTTTTGAAAAGGACGGCTTTATCTTTTCCACCTGCAATTCCGATATCCGCGTCCGAGGCTTCGCCCGGTCCGTTAACAACGCAACCCATAACTGCTATTTTAAGTTTTTTGCGCGCTGATTTCGTCAGGTCTTTACATTTATTTACCAAATTTTCAAGATCGTAATAACAACGCGCGCACGTGGGACACGAAACAACTTCGACGTAATCGTTATCCTTTCCAATAGCGCGTAAAATACTTTTGCCCACCTCTACTTCTCTTACGGGATTGCCTGTAAGAGACACGCGGATAGTATCGCCTATACCACGAAGAAGCAATGCGCCAATACCTGCGGTGGACTTGATAATAGCTTCTTCACCCGCGCCACTTTCGGTTATACCCACGTGTAGCGGATAATCACAAACTTTGTCAAGCTCTTCGTAGGCTTCCACGCATTTTCTTACGTCGCTTGATTTAACCGAAACGACGATGTCGTAAAAACCCTCTTTTTCAAGCGCCCGAACCGAGCGCCTTGCGCTTTCAGCAAG
>JAFTMM010000058.1 GCA_017452405.1 Clostridia bacterium
AGAACGACACCACTCCCACTATTACCTTTTCTATTACCTCTTTCATTTCAGCATTAATATATAACGAGAATACTCCATTGTCAATACCTTTGCTCAAAATTAGTAAAAAACTTCTCACGTGGATATTGTCATACTGAGCGGAGAGCGTTATCTCGCAGTCTAAGTATCTCGTCCTCTCTTTACGTCATACTAAGCGGAGCGCATTAGCGGAGTCGAAGGTTTTTCGGCAGGAGCGAGCCCCTGCCCTACAATATTAGGATGACGAAGAAAGGCGCTCAGGATGACGGAAAATCCTTCGGGCTTACGCTCAGAATGACCGTGACGACTCAAGGCATTAAAACAAATGTTCGCCTATATTATAACAAAATAATGTGGACAGCATCGTGTCCACATATCGTTTTGTTTTTGAAACTTTTGTGAAATATTATGTTCATTTTGTGAATCAATGTGTTGATTGAGTGTAATTTCTATGATGCTGTATATAAAAACAGGAGAAACTTTGTCGTTTCTCCTATTCAAATAATCATATTCAACTTATAACAAAGGCAGTTCGAACCAGAAATTACTACCGTTTCCTTTCTCGCTTGCTACGCCGTAATTGACTTGGTGCAGGTCGAGTATGGACTTAACTATGGACAGACCGAGTCCGCTACCCACTACTCTGCGCTTGTCCTGCGCCAGGCGGTAGTACTTATCCCAAACGGCTTCCATTTCCTCTTTGGTCATGCCCTTTCCGCTATCGAGAATTTCCACACGCGCCAGCTGGTCCTTTCGGTAAGCGCGCACGCGAACGGTCTTATCCTCGCCCGTATAGTTCATGGCGTTACCGATAAGGTTATAAACAACCCTGTCTATGCGGTCGCCGTCGGCTACGACCTCTAAGCCGTCCTCTATTTCCGACTCGAAGGTGTATCCCTTAGTCTCCTCCATAATACGGAACTTATCCACCGTAGCGTTCAGCTTTTCGGAAAGATCGACTTCGTGAGGCGTAATATTCATAACGCCGGACTCCAGCTTGGACAGCTCCACGACCTCGTTAATAAGCGAAGTAAGGCGGTTGGTTTCGTCTATTATAACTTGCGCGTGGCGAGTGGCTTTTTCCTTATTACCGCCCGAAATATCCCTTATCATCTCGGAGTAAGCCCTAATCATGGTGAGCGGAGTTTTCATATCGTGCGAAACGTTGGCAAGCAGGTCGCGACGGAAGCGGTTGTTGTTCTCCACGTCGTCGAACGCCTTGTTAAACGCCGTAGACAGTTCGTTTATTTCGGCAAGAGGAGTATTGGTTTCGAGCGGTTCACGCTTGCCCTCTCTTGAGTTGCCGATAACTTTAACGGTCAGTTCGCGCATTGGTCTTGCCGCGAAGCCCGATCCCATATACGCCACGAAAACACTAATAACAAGACACACCGCAGTTATTACCGCAAGCTGTCCGACCAGAGTGCTCCGCGCCTGTCCGAACGACGGAAGCGAAGTAGACATATACAGATAAATATCCTCGCGGTCGATCAGGGTGCGGAAGCCGTAAATTACCATTTCCGACGTTACCGAATCTATATTGGTGGTGTTGGAAACGAAACTCTCGTTGGGCTCGCTTAACTTGCCGAGATAATATTCGAGCAGTTCGCCCTCTAAACCACCGGGAACTGCGCCGACGTTGGGGGTTGCGCCGTACTTAACGATGGAATTGCCCTCGTCGTCCAGCGTAAACACCACGATATTAACGCCGTTTTCGGTAGCGTAATCCTCGATATAACCGTCCAGCTTGTCTGAGTCCTCTATCGAATAGGACACGTAGCCTCGCGCAAACTCGTTGCCCGATTCCATCATCTCGTTTTCTTGGAACGACACGTACAGCGTGGAGTAAAACACCAGCTCGTACAGCCACATAATAGCGAGCATGGCTATCGTCATAAACACGAAGGTCAGCCAAAGATTAAACCTTATTGAGCGGAAGCGTGGTATGCGGTGATACCTCTCAAGCACGAAGGGCGCAGGCAGAGCTTTCTTTTCAGGCGAAAAGACAAGCTCGTGCATTTCGCCCGGCTTGTCCTCTTTTTTTACGCTATTGTCTTCAACGTTTTCCATACAATAAAGTCCGCTTCGGTATTAAAATTCCAATTAGCCCATCTTAAAGATCGATTTTATAGCCCACTCCGCGAAGAGTAGTAATCTTATCGCGATACGGTCCGAGGCTGGAACGGAGCATCTTGATATGAGTATCCACCGTTCTGTCCTCGCCGTAATAGTCGTAACCCCATACTTCAGCAAGAAGTTGATCACGCGGAATGGCAACGCCACGATTTTTTACGAGATAAAACAGTAGATCGTATTCGCGCGGAGTGAGAAATACCTTGCTTCCGTCTACGGTTACGCTTCTGCCGACTATATCAATTTCCAGACCGTCCGACACGATTTTCTTATTCACGCCGTTTCCGCGACGAAGCACTGCGCCGATACGCGCAACCACTTCTTTGGGCGAGAAAGGCTTGGTAACGTAGTCATCCGCGCCGATTTCGAAGCCGAAAAGTTTGTCATACTCCTCCGAGCGCGCCGACAGCATAATCACGGGGATATCCTTTTCCTTTTTAATTTCCTTAACGGCGCTGTAACCGTCCAGCTTTGGCATCATAATATCCATAACTATAAGGTCATAGTCACCTGCCTTAGCCTGCTTGATAGCGTCCATACCGTCAACGGCTTCGCCCGTTTCATAACCTTCGAGTTCGAGATACTCGCAAAGTATTTCTCTTATTCCCTGCTCGTCATCGACTACAAGTATTTTTGACATAACTCACTCCTTATCATAATAGAAGTATACTCTCGATTGCGGTTATTCCATAACCAAACACAAGAGCGTAAACCACGAGTCCGCAAAGTATGGCGAGATTCGCCTTTAAGTTCTTATTCTGTTTAAAAAGCACGGCAACGCCGATTCCCGCGTTAACGGCAAGTCCGCTAACGGTCGCGCCGAGAGTGAGCGCTCCGCTTGCGTACATTTCGGTAATCATTACGCTGGAAGCGCAGTTGGGTATAAGTCCGATAATCGTAGCGAATAAGGGTTGAAGCCACGTTCCCTGACTCATAAACAGCGCGAAGTTCTCCTCTCCGCCCGTAAGATGTATAACAGTTCCGAGCGCAAAGTTGACGACGAATATAAAGCCTGTCGTCACGAGCGTATGAATAATGGGGTGTTTGAAGTATTTGCTGAAAATATTCTGTTTGTCGTCTTCCTCGCCGACGTGGTGTCCGCAACACCCGTGAGCGTGATGCTCTTGCGACGTTTCTGCCTTTACGGCTTCCGCTTGTGGCTTCCGCTTGGAAAAGAGTTCGAGCGCGTAGCCGAGAAGTAACGCCATAACTACTTTAATTCCCACGAGGAGCGCCAGCTTAACGAGCGCGCTCGCGTCAGTCACGGAATGACCGAGCAGTATGGGCAGAGCCTCGTCACTCGTAGCAACGAACACCGCCATAAGCGTTCCCACCTTGATATACTTTTTAGAATACAGTTCACTTGCCACGACGGAAAAACCGCATTGAGGGAGGAGCGCAACCCCTACGCCCAAAAGCGGAGCAAAACCACCGCCGAGCAGTCTACTTTTTTTTAGACTGTTGAGCTTTCTGGCTTCAAACAGACCGATAAGCAGATGAACGGCAAGCAGGAACGGAATCAGGATTGCCGTATCCTTTAACGAATCAAGTAATACTTCTAACATTTACGTTCCTTTATTTTATTATAATCCCCCGAACTTGTCAAGTCTTTTTCCGAAATCTTGCTTTTCAAACGCTTTGCAAAATATGAAAAATATGTTAATATTAGTTTAACGTTTACGGTATATAATACTATAGAGTATTATTATGCGCGAATAAAAGGAGGATTAAATGAAAAACAGCAAAATCACGAGATCGTTAGCCATAACCCTTGCTTTAATTACGCTTTTTACGGCTTTGCTTTTGGGCGCGTGCAGTTGCCGTTTCTATCGTCGTAACGTCTTCGATTATAACGCTATCGAATACTCTCGTCCCGATTATAGCGCAATCGAGCAGGCGTTTAGAGAAGCGGAAGATTCTATAAGTAGTGATAATATCATCCTTCTTAGTCGCAAAACGAATACCGCTATGGAAAAGGTTGACGAATTCTTGTCCGCCTATACTTACGTTAACGTCGAGTACAATAAAGACAGCGTAGCGTACGGCGACGAATACCGTTGGCTGAGTCAAAAATATAACGACGTAATGGACTTATATTATTCTTTGCTTTATAATCTTTTAGAAAGCGAATACGAAGAAGACGTATTTGAAGGCTGGAGCGAAGAAGACAAACAGAGCGTCCGTGACAGATACGAAGTAACAGGCGAGGAATACACCAGACTTCAGAATGAAATCACCGACCTACAGATGCAGTATAACGCGCTTGACGGCGATATAGGCGAGGAGTTTGCGCTTGCCGTTGAAGATATTTATTTGGCTCTTATAGATAAGAATAAAGCTCTTGCCAAACTTGAAGGCTACGACGACTATGCCGAATACGCTTATGAAAATGCTTACGGTAGGTCATACGAGCCAGCGCAGGCAAAGACGCTGGAGGCGAATATAAAACAGCATATCTCCCCCATTCTTAACGAGCTTTACGACTATGAGAGTTTAAAACAATACGTAGACGAAAAATTAGCGCAGGGAGGCTCTTCGGGATCTTCGGATTCTTCCGGCTCTTCGGGCTCTTCAGATTCAAATATATCGATTTTCTACGATTATATCGAATATGCCGAGTCTACCGTTCAGGAATTCACGCTTGAAATAGGCAACGACTTCGCCGAAGCGTACGACTATATGAAAGAGTGCAATCTTTTATTTAAGTCTACCCCGAATAACGCTCCTAACGCTCTCGGCGGATCGTTTACCACCTACCTTTACGGCTACGAAGCGCCGTTTATGTTCGTAACCTGCGACGGCTCTTATGCGGATATATCCACTTACGTTCACGAGTTTGGTCACTTCGCAGAGTACTATATAAACGGACAGAACGGCGGATCGGAGCTTGATATAGCGGAAATACATTCGCAAGGAGCGGAAATGCTCTTTATGCCGTATTATAAAGAATTGTTTACCGAGGAAAGCGCGAACGAAATCGAGAACGAACTGCTTTTCAATACCGTATATTTTTCGGTGATTATGGGCTGTATGTTGGACGAATTTCAGTGTGAGCTTTATACCAACACGGACGAATACCGCGCTGACGGCGCAATAACCGAACTGTTTGATAAACTACTCAAAGAGTATAACGCTGACGAATACGGCAATCTCATGGGCAGGTTAAACGGATACGAGTTTAAATATTGGTGGTCTATCGTTTCACATAATATCGAAGTGCCGTTCTATTATATCAGCTATGCAATGAGCGCGCTCCCTGCCCTTATCGTTTACGAGGATAGTATGGTAAACCGCGCCGAAGCTATCGAGTCGTATAATTACGTACTCACCTACGGCGACGGAACGTACGGCTTCGAAGAACTTCTCACAAACGCAGGCTTGGCTTCGCCGTTCTCAAGTTCTACAATCTCCTCTCTCGCAGACTTCCTTAAAGAAGCAACGAAATAAAATTTTTCACGAACTTTAAAACGCAAATAAGTTAAACAAAAACAGCAAGCGAATTTTATAGCTTGCTGTTTTTATAACCCAAATATCACTCCCCTACCTTATTCCGCCTTAGGTAATTCGTCGGGGAAAAGCGTACCGCCGTCCAGAGGCGGAAGAATGAGCGGATTAATCATTGCAGAGGCAGTCAGATTAGTGATTGCCGAACGAAGGTACGGGAAGGTTGCGCGCGTTGCGGCGGTAACGAACTCTTTCTCGTCTTCGGCGAGCCAGATTTCCTCCTCAAGCTCGAAAGCTGCGACCATTCTTATAGCAAGGTCGAAGGGCTTGGGATTTTCTTCCGTACTGATCATCTTAACAGTCATCTCGATAATACGGCGCTTAGGCAACTCTTTAACTTTCTTGAGCTGTCTGTTGAACTCGGGCTTGATTTCGAACTTAGTCTGAGGCTCTGCCTTAACTACGTTCAATCTGAAACGCATATCCTCACAATGCATTCCGAGTACTTTGAATTTAATCATATTCTCTCCTTATTAAACCGGTTGGCAGTAAAGGTATGCCTTTGCTTAGCCGGTGATTATTTTTATTATTCCTTAGTAAGCGGGTTTTATTTACCCGAAGCGGATTTCATATCCGCAATCTTGCTTTCAAGCACGGCAATTCTATCCGTATACTTATCCACCTTAGCCTTTTCCGCGTCTACGAGAGCTTTGGGAGCTTTGGACACGAACTTTTCGTTGGAAAGCTTGCCCTGCGCTCTATTCAGCTCGTCCTGCGCCGTTTTAAGCTCACCGCCGAGTCTTTCGATTTCCTTGTCGTAGTCCACGAGTTCGCCGAGAGGCAGATAGATTTCACCGAGGGCGGTAACTACGGTAGCGCAGTTTTCCTGCTTTTCGGTAACTACGGCGAAGTCTGCGCCCGAAGCGAGTTTAACGAGGTACTCGCCTGCGTCCTTAATGCTTTTGCCGATAACGTCGCTCGGCTTGATATAGATGGAAGTGCGCTTGCTCGGCTTAACGCCCATTTCGGCGCGCAAAGCTCTTACTCTGCGTATAGCGTCCATCACCGCATCCATCTTCACAGCGTCCGCCTTGCGGTTCTTAAGATCCTTAACCGACGGATAAGCCGAAATCATAACGTCGTCTGCGTCGCGCGCTATTTCGGGAAGGTTGTCGTAAATCTCCGCCGTGATGAACGGGATAACGGGGTGCGCAAGTTTAAGCACGTCACGGAGCACTCTTACGAGAACGCTGAGCGTTGCCTGACGTTTTTTCTCGTCGGCGGAGTACAGCGCAACTTTGGAAAGCTCAACGTACCAATCGCAGAACTCACCCCACACGAAGTCGTATATTCTGTTAGCGGCAAGACCGACTTCGTAGCGCTCCATATACTTGGTAACGTCCGCGATAGCCGAGTTAAGACGAGTAATAATCCATTTATCCGCAAGCGTGAGCTTGACTTTTTCTATAGGAAGCACTTCCACGCCCTCTGCGTTCATAAGCACGAAGCGCGAAGCGTTCCAGATCTTGTTCATAAAGTTGCGGTAGCCTTCCTGCTTCTTATCCGAATACTTGATGTCACCGCCTGCCGATACGCCGGATACGAGGGATATGCGGAGTACGTCCGCGCCCACCTTGTCGATAATCTCCAGCGGATCTATACCGTTGCCGAGGCTCTTGGACAGTTTTCTGCCCAGCTCGTCACGCACGAGTCCGTGGATAAGTACGGTATCGAAGGGTTTCTCGCCCATAAACTCGATACCCGAATAAATCATTCTCGCTACCCAGAAAGTAATGATGTCGTAAGCGGTTACAAGCACGTCGGTGGGATAGAAATATTCAAGGTCGGGAGTTTTGTCCGGCCAGCCGAGTGTGGAGAACGGCCACAACGCCGAGGAGAACCAGGTGTCGAGAACGTCCTCGTCCTGACGCACTCCCTTGCCGCACTTAGGGCAGACCTTCATATCCTCACGGCTTACGAACTCACCACCGCAGTCGTCGCAGTAGTATACGGGTATACGGTGTCCCCACCAAAGCTGACGGGAAATACACCAATCGCGGATGTTCTCCATCCAATATAAGTAATTCTTTTCAAAACGCTTGGGAAGATAGCGAAGCTCTTTGCTCTTAACCACGTCAATAGCAGGCTGGGCAAGCTCTTTCATCTTAACGAACCACTGCTTGGAAACGATAGGCTCAATAGCCGAGTGGCAACGGTGGCAATGCCCTACGTTGTGCGTATGCGGTTCGACCTTAACGAGAAGTCCGAGAGCTTCAAGGTCGGCAACCATAGCCTTTCTCGCTTCGTATCTATCCATGCCCTCGTACTTGCCTGCAAGCTCGTTCATATGACCGGTGTCGTCCATAACGCGCATTACTTCGAGTCCGTGACGGAGACCTACTTCAAAGTCGTTGGGATCGTGAGCAGGCGTAATCTTAACCGCGCCCGTACCGAAAGACTTATCAACGTATTCGTCCGCTACTACGGGAATAGTTCTGCCCGTGAGCGGAAGAACGAGGCGCTTACCAACGAGTGATGCGTAACGCTTGTCCGAAGGATGCACGGCAACTGCCATATCACCGAGAAGCGTTTCAGGACGGGTAGTAGCGACTACTACGCCCTCTCCGCCGTTTTCTTCGGGATAGCGAATATGCCAGAAGAAGCCGTCCTCCGTTTCATATTCCACTTCCGCGTCCGAAATAGCCGTCTTACAACCGGGGCATTGATTGATAATTCTTGCGCCGTGATAAATCCAGCCCTTTTCGTAGTAACGCACGAAGGTTTCCTTAACCGCGCGTGAAAGGTTGTC
>JAFTMM010000059.1 GCA_017452405.1 Clostridia bacterium
CCTCGGCAAGACCGTGCTTGTAGAGCTGGAGGAAAAGCCATTGCGTCCACTTGTAATAGTCGGGTTCGGAAGTCTTGATCTCGTAATCCCAATCGAAGGACGCGCCCATGTTGCGGAGCTGTCTTTCCATAGTCTCGATATTCTTTTTGGTGGAGTCCATGGGATGTATGCCCGTCTTAATTGCGTAGTTTTCCGCAGGCAGACCGAAAGCGTCGAAGCCCATGGGCTGGAACACCTCGTAACCCTTCATACGGAGCAGTCTGGCGTAAACGTCGGTAAGACCGAAGTTATACCAATGTCCGAGGTGGAGGTTTGCGCCCGACGGGTACGAGAACATTTCGAGAACGTACTTTTTCTTGTCTACGTTCTTTTTATTGAAGGAATCGACTTTCGCCTCCTCCCATCTTTTTTTCCATTTTTCTTCAATCTTTAAATAATCCATATCAATGCACCTGAGTAACGACTCCTTTCTTTACAAAGAAGCCCTTTTTGGCTTTATTAAGCATAAATTCGTCACGGAGCGTATCCGTGTAGTATTCGTCAAGTTCCGCCTCCTCGCCGAAAGTCGCTTTAAAGCGTTTCCACTTTCCGTCGCGATAGCAGTAAGGATCGACAACCTTGCCCGTCTTGCGATCTATCTCGGTCGCTATAAGATGCTTAACGCCGAGACGACGGCATATTTCTTCGAGGAAGAACTTAGGCGACGCCGAAATAATCAAATCATCCTCGTGGTGAACGTCTTTATACCACTGCTGTATGCGCTTTTCTTTTTTATCCCAGAACTTTACGATATATTTATCGATATTCTTAAAGCGCAGATATGGAAAGAGTATGATTTCCACGGTGTGCTTCATAGAGATAAGCCGACAAAGCTTCATAAGCGCAATTATGATTATCACGGGCAAATACAGCGCGAGCCACGGCTTTCTCGCCGTCACGAAAAAGCAGAAGTCACGATAGCTGTAACCCTTATAAATTGTCTGGTCGAAGTCAAAAGCCCTCATATATAATTCCTTTAATTCGAAGTCGTTATGTAAGCCACGAAGCGTGGCGAGGATTAAATCCCAAGTTCGCTAACCAGGGTTTCTTCGGGCATGTAGCCGAGAGTAGTAGCCGTGAGCTTACCGTCGCGGAGCGCAACAAAAGTAGGTATGCTCATTACGTTAAACTTCATAGCGAGTTCTTCCTGCTCGTCAACGTTGACCTTAAAGAATTTAAGCTCGGAGCGTTTTTCAGCGAGGCGTTCGATAACCGGCGCCATCATACGGCAAGGACCGCACCATGAAGCCCAGAAATCAATAACGCAAACGCCTTCCTTCGTTTCATTTTCAAAATTTTCTTTATTTAATTCTTTAACCATACGCGTAGTATATCACAGTAGGGGATTAAAAACAAGTGATTTTCAAATTTTAGTAAATTACTTGGCTGTTTTTTCCAAAAAATCGGCAAGAGCGGAGCAAGAACGGCGTATATCGTCATAGGTTAGTTCAAAGTCGCGCGTATACCAAGGATCGGCTACGTCCCTATCCAGTCCGACTAAGGTCATCAGCTTTTGCACTTTTTCCGACTCACCGAAACGGCGACGCATATCCCTCGCATTCTCCTCGTCCATAATAAGCACTAAGTCGGCTTTATCAAAGTCCGCCTGAGTAATGAGCGTAGCCGAGTGGGGTGAGAACGGCACGCCGTGCGCAGACAGAGTGCGCCTAGCGGGAGGATACGTGTCCGAGCCTATTTCATCCGTGCGCGCCGAGCGCGACCACACGTAATGGCCGTTTAAACCGCGAGTCTTTAACTCGTGCTTCATTATAAATTCCGCCATAGGCGAACGGCATATATTGCCGTGGCATAAGAAAAGTATATTCATTAGGGTATTATAGCATATTTTAAGGCAAATAGTCGAGAAAATTTTTTATTAAAACTCGATTAAATTTTCAAAAGGGTATTGAAATTGCGCGTGATTTATATTATAATGGAAAAAAGATAAGGAGGATATCACTATGATTATTTGCATTAGTCGTGAATACGGTTCGGGTGGCGGAGAAATAGGACATAGATTAGCGGACTATCTCGGCATTCCCTGCTATGACAAAACCGTGACGGCGCTGACTGCGGACATCTCCGGCTTTACCAAAGAGCTCGTTGCGCGCTCGGAGGATAAAACGCCTCTGCCCTTCGATTATTCGGGTTATTATTATTTTTACGACGGTTCGAGTGAAAAGTCGCTACCAATATACGACCAAATTTTCCTCGCGCAAAGTCGGGCTATTCTCCGCCTCGCCGAAAAAGGCGATTGCGTAATCGTGGGACGGTGCGCGGCGCACGTTCTCGAAGATAAGAACGTGCCTTGCATAAGCGTTTTCATCCACGCGCCTATGGAGGAAAGAGTCAAGCGCGTAATGGAGCGCCAGAACTTAGACGAAAAGTCGGCAACGAAAGCGATACGCAAGAACGACAAAGCGCGCGCTAACTATTACCGCAAGTACGCCTCCGCCGAATGGGGCAAAGTGCAAAACTATGAAGTAACGATTTCCAGCGCTGTCGGAATAGATAATTGCGTTAAGTTCTTAGCCGATTTTGCGAAAATGACGTAACGTGAGCGGAGAAATTTTTACTCTGCAATATTATAAGGATACAAAAAAGCGGAAAGTCCGAGTTTGGATTTTCCGCTTTATTTCAAAGCACGCCACTTGCCGTTAGCAACAGACCATTTTTCAGCAAATTCTTCGCCGTCTATTGCCACCCTAAACGGCTTGGCAAGAAATGCTTTTATTGTTTTTAAGACGGTGCTGTAATCATCCGTTTTGGTATCGATTTTACGGACAAAGTTTTCCCACTTCTTTTGCATTGCGATGTCTTTATCAAAGCTCATAACCTGTTCAAATTGCTCCACACTAAAAGCGTGTTCACGGTTTACGAAAGTCTTTCTGAGCGCTTCGGATAGCACCTTGCCATCAAAATCAAACTTGTTAGCGATATAATAAATATCGTAGTAGTCTTTCATTCTACTTGAGAACTCCATTAGGCTAAGAATAGCGTCAATCTTTTCAGCAACGGTAGTTTCAACAGAATAGGTGTTAACCACAGGTTCATCGAAATCGGAAAGTTGCGTGGGAATTTTGCGCTTTTCCTGCTTTGGCACAATGACGTCACCAATACCGAAATCAATACTAAATGGTGTCTTAGTATTTTTAATACGGGCAATCATAGATGCACTGATACCGGCGTATTTCTTTGCAACGGCAATAGGCGCAACGTTTTTAATATCAAAGGCTACAAAGTCATTACCGGTTGTAACGGATATAATTTCATTAAGGATGGATTTTAACTGTTCAGGTGTGTTGGGCACTTGACGAAGTAAGAAGTCCACGTCAACCGTTACTCGACTATCAAAGCCAGTAAGAGAATAGATAAATAAGCCACCTTTCAGTACAAGGTTTTCCGCATATTTGGATTTCTCTAAACGACGCAAAAACTCCTCTTGGCAAAATAGTTGCAGGCAGAGCTGATAACTTCTGCCACTTTCGGTTGCTTTGTTTTTGAGTCGTGCAAGCACGGACGCCGCCATATCAGCCATTGAGCAATACTTCCATCAGTTCCGTAACCTTTTTATATACACGCAGTTTTTTAGCATAATAGGAAAGGTTTTTTAGATTTTTCTTTTTGTCGCTAACATAGGCGTTGAGCGCTTTAATAAATATTTCATTATCTATCCTTGAGCGATATTTGAAGCAATCACATATTGTGCGCTCGCGATCATATACAGACAACATAACCCCATCAAAATTATCGGTAGTTTTTCCCAACTCGTACAACTCGGATTGCACATAATAGGGTTGCAAAGCAAGAACAGTGACGTCAAGCTTTGTCCTTGACATAGAACGAGGTACGGCTATAGACCACTTGCGTGGAGTAAAATCACTATATCCATAATGAAACAGGGCAGATTCAACGCAAACTATTCCTTTTGGAATAAGTGTAGCAAGAAGTTGAACTTCTGAAGGCGCGTCGTGTTCGGCAAGTTGATAATAGCCGTGGCTCACACGAGCGAGAAAACCTGCGTTGCACATATTTACAACGTTGACTGCACTTATCCCAGCAACGACAAGATCGGCAGATTTAGCTATGCCACCTTTGCTTACTATAACTTCTTTTGCTATTTCTCGAATGTCCACTTCTTCACCCCTTTCAATAATAAAACTTACGCACACATAATGCGTGTTAGTGTGCGTAATTATTATAGCACCAATAACTAAGCAATGCAATAAAAAATACGCACATTTTTTGAAATTTGTGCGTAAATTTTATGTAGTTTCTTTTTCCGCTTTATTATTAGATATTATTCTTCCCACGGTACGGGCATACCTGCCTTTAAAGATTTAGGTAGGTCTATTAGGCGTTGATTGCGCGAACCACGAAAGCGCAACGTAATGTCTTTCTCGGCAAAGATGAATCTGCCGTCCACGAGTACGTCAATGAGCGAAAGCAGTTCGTCCGTATGCTCGGTGCGCGCGCGACTGCTGATCGTCAGTTCGTCAAACGTAAAACCGGAGTAGCACCACACGTCCTTGTCCGGGAGTTCTGTTTTAATTTTTTTGAGAAGCTCAAGAAGCTGAGGCTGATTTTCCGGTTCGAACGGTTCACCGCCGAGGAGCGTCAAACCCTTTACGTAATACGGCGCAAGCGCTTCCATAATCTCGCGCTCAATCTCCGCCGTGTACGGCTTTCCAAAATCAAAGTCCCACGCCATTTCATTAAAACAGCCCGGACAATGATGTCTGCAACCGGATACGAATAAGGATACGCGAACTCCCACTCCGTTTGCTATGTCGCATTTTTTGATTTCAGCAATGTTCATCTTTTTCCTTTGCGC
>JAFTMM010000060.1 GCA_017452405.1 Clostridia bacterium
CACGAGAACTTTTACCCCAGCGCTTTCTGCTTCGCCGATTAATCGCATAATTTCCTTGGCGTTATGCGCTGGATCGCAAAGCTTGATTTTCGGCGTTCCCACCGCTATTTTATATATACCTTGTTTCATATTCTATCCTTTGTGCCTTACTACTAAGGCATTAATCCTTATTCTAAGGAATGAATTGCAAACGCATTTGCGTTTGCATGAATTGACAGCTTCGCTGTCATGAATTCTCGCTTCGCTCCATGAATTGACGCTTCGCGTCATTATTGATTAAATTTTATCCATAATGCAACCAACGGTTGCAATTCACGATTTGCGGAGCAAATCAATTCATGCGCTCGTAAGAGCGCAATTCATGCACCGCAGGTGCAATTCATAGCGCAAGCGCTCATGCACCGCAGGTGCAATTCATAGCGAAGCACTCATGCACCGCAGGTGCAATTCATAGCGCAAGCGCTCATGCACCGTAGGTGCAATTCATAGCGAAGCGCTCATGCACCGCAGGTGCAATTCATAGCGCAAGCGCTCATACACCGCAGGTGCAATTAATTATTAATAACCTTTCCTGCTTCCACGTAAAATTCCGTGACGCTACCTAGCTTTTCACGCACGTCGTCGGGAACAGACGTGCCGGTTATTATCGTTTGATAAGCCGTTATATGCGAGAGGAGTTTTGTCTGACGGTAATTGTCAAGTTCGCTGAGTACGTCGTCGAGGAGCAGTACGGGATATTCTCCGCTCGTTTCTTTAAGCAGTTCCATCTCCGCAAGTTTGAGCGATAACGAGGCGCTTCGTTGCTGTCCTTGCGAACCGAACGAGCGCAAATCCACGCCGTCTGCCGTCACCTTAATATCGTCACGTTGCGGTCCTATATGCGTTACGGCAAATGCTTTGTCGCGTTCTCTGCTTTTTTCAAGAGCTTTAAGGAAGTTGCTTTCGATTTCGCCGACATCAATTCCCTCAATGCCCTCGTAGGACAGAAACAGTTTTTCCGTTCCCGTTATGTCCGAGTGAACTTCTTCGGCGATCGGCGACAATCGGTTGACGAAGCCCCTGCGTGTCTTGACCACTCTCGCGCCCTCTTTTGCAAGTTGCATATCCCAAACCTCTATTGCTTCGTCGGTGGGATTACCCTTTAAGAGTTTATTGCGTTGCGCCAGAATCTTATTATACCTCGTTAGCGCGTAAAAATACGCTTTGGACAGCTGACACAGCGCTATATCCATAAACCGCCGTCTTTCACCCGGTCCGTCCTTGACGATTTTCAGCTCGTCGGGTGAAAACAGCACGGTTTTGACAACGCCCATAAGTTCGCCTATGCGCGTTATGGGGAGTCCGTTGATTGCCACGCGTTTTTCTTTATCAAGGCGCACTTCGACTTCGTCTCTGCCCACTTCTTTGCGAACGGTCACGCGCACGAGAGCCTCATTCTCGCCCCACTTAATAAGCTCTTGCCACCTCGGAGTACGCGCGCTACGCCCCACCGAAGCAAGATATACGCTTTCGAGGAGATTAGTCTTGCCCTGCGCGTTGTTGCCGATAAACAGGTTAACGCCTCCGCCGAGTTTGACCTCTGCGGAAGCGTAATTCCTATAATTTTTAATTGTCAGCTTTTCAATCTGCATTAAGTGGTAATAAGTTTAGTAAGAGGGAGTGAGATAGTTGCGCATCCGTCCTCACCATCGTACTTTTTAATACTGAATTCATAGCCCGAAATCAATGCGGTGGCGTCTGATACGTGTTCGCTCACGATTGCGTCAAACTCGGTTGAGTCCATACCCAATACTTCTTCAACGAGGAGCGTTTGCTCGTCTGCGCCGAAAGCGTTAAGACGGAAGCACGAATACGTCATTTGTTTGGTCGAAGAATTGTACTCTAACACGAGCGTCATATACAGCTTGTCGGGAACGAGTCCGCCGAGATTTACGCTTGAACCCGCCATATCAAGTACGTCGGACGTGTTGGTTTCGAACGTAAGCGCAACGTATTCCTTATCGTCAGACAAATTGCCGAAGTCTTTAAGCCACTCGTAAATGACGCTTGCGTTACCCTTCTCCGTTCCGCTCGGAATACCTGCAAGCTGAACAAACTCGCCAAGGTTGTCGCTCTCCGAGTTTCTCGCCAGGTTAACAACCGCTGCAAATTTAGCGTCCGTAAAGCTTGCCGTGTAGTTCGGCAACGTTCCGGAAACAGTAACGTCACCGTATACGCCTGCAACGACAGGAATGGTAGTAGTCAAATCGCCGTAATTAATCGATTGCGCTATTTCATTGTAAACGATTTGGTTTACGGTATAGTTATTAGCGCAAGGAAGATCGATATAATATTCGCTACCTGCCTGCGCTCTAATTGACTGAATAGCGGATTTAAGCTGATCGGCGGTATACGCCACAGAATCTATCTCCATCATATCCATTGCGAAGTCATAGAAGCTGGGAAGTCGCATTGCGCCGTCCGCAAGCGTATAATCTATGCCTGCGTCGCTGATTTGAGAAAGTCCTTCGTATGTAAGCTTACCTACCGTAACAGACATATCGTCAACGTCAAACGAACCCGTGCCAAAGCCGTTCACTATACTCATTAAGTTGTCGAAGTTGGTATCACCGTTTGACTCACCGTTAAGCTCGATAGTGGTGCTGTAATATTTATTGCTTTCAAGGTCGGTAAGAACGGTGTTTAC
>JAFTMM010000061.1 GCA_017452405.1 Clostridia bacterium
CAAAACGGGTGGATTTATCCGTGACGGCTTGTGGAAATATAGCAGACACCCGAACTACCTTGGTGAGATACTCATGTGGTGGGGAATTGCGCTGTACGTACTTTGCGCATATCCTGCTTTTTGGTATCTTATGGGTGGCGCGCTTATTAATACCATTATGTTCCTTGTCGTAAGCATACCGCTTGCAGACGGTCGTCAGGGTAAAAAAGAAGGTTTTGCAGAATACAAATCCGCAACACGAATACTCCTGCCTTTACCTAAGTTCGGTAAAAGTCGTACAAAAAATTAAGGCTGTTTAATAGTCGTATAAGAAAATCCGCCGAGTTATATCCGGCGGATTTTGTGTTTATGGATTTTGAAATTTTAAATTAGTTTACAGCTTTTCGATAAGTTTAGGAAGTGCAGGCTCGAACTTTGCGCCGTACCAATGATTGTCTTCTTCTGCGGTGACTTTTATACATTCGAGCGTATAATCGGCGGCAATCTTGCCTGCATCATACGCAGATTTGCCTCTTACGAGAGCGCCTACAAACGCCGAAGCATAAATATCGCCCGTTCCGTGACAGCCGTTAGGTAATTTTTCGTGTTCGTAATAAGCGCGCTTTCCGTTTTCATAGACTTCCACGCCCGTTTTGTCAGTTTGATACGATACGCCGGTAAGCACGACGTTCGTTGCTCCAAGCGCAAGAAGTTTAGAGATAAGATCGTCAATATAAGCTTTATCATACTCGGTTTTATACTCGGAGTCCGTTAAAAAACATGCTTCGGTGATGTTGGGAAGAACGTAGTCGGCTTCTGCGCACAGTCCTTTCATAGCGTTAACAAATTCCGCATCAAAAGCAGGATATAACTTGCCGTTATCCGCCATGGCAGGGTCGATAATAATTTTAGCATTTGCCTTAGCGGTTGCGCGCACGATATCTTTTACGTAATCTATCTGTTTGGTAGAGCCGAGATAGCCTGTGTAAATTGCATCAAAGGTTATGCCTTCTTTTTTCCAATGATTCATGATTTTGGGCATTTCTTCGGTCAAGTCGGCAAAAGTATAACCGCTGAAACCGGCGGTGTGCGTAGATAATACGGCAGACGGAAGCACGCACGTTTCGATACCGCAAGCGGAAATAATGGGAAGCGCTACGGTAAGTGAACATTGACCTATGCAAGATATATCCTGTATGGTAAGAACTTTGGGGTAAGACATATAAAAACTCCTTTACAAATTCGTTTTCGTATAGTATACTCTATTTATGACCTTATGTAAATAATCAAAATCGGAGAATTTTATATAACCAGATGAAATCAAAAGAGAAAAAATATTACCGTCTTTATCAAGATTTGAGAAAGGCGATACTATGCGGAGAGTATAAAGCAGGACAAAAACTGCCGTCCAAGCGCGTAACTGCGGACAAAACGGGGTATAGCATGATCACGGTCCAGACGGCTTACGATATGTTATCCGAAGAAGGCTACGTCACGCCGAGAGAGCGAAGCGGTTATTTTGTTAATAAGATAGAAACAATAGGCGCAGAGTTTGCGCTTGCCGAAAGCAAGCCATTCTCTCGTTTGCCCGAAGAGAGTTTGAGCGTAGAAAGAGCGGACTTTGAGTCGAGCGTGTGGATTAAAACGGTGCGAAAGGTAATATCCGACGATGAAAAAAGATTGTTCGTCAAATCACCAAACAAGGGCGTAAACGCGCTTCGTAATGCAATTGCCGATTATTTATACAGATATCGCGGAATGATTGCAGAGCCTGAACGCATAATAATAGGTTCGGGCGCCGAACAGTTATATGAAACGGTGGTTAAAGTACTTGGACGCGATAAAATTTACGGAATTGAAAATCCTTCGTACGCGCAGATTAACGCGGTGTATGAAGCCGAAGGGGTAAAAGTGACGTATCTTAAAATGGGTGAGGCAGGCGTGGAAAGCGGTGAGCTTGGCAAAGACTTTGACGTGCTTCACGTTACGCCTTTTCATAGCTATCCGTCCGGCGTTACCACCCCGATTGCAAAACGTTATGAATATCTGAAATGGGCAGAGGTGAGGAATGGATACATAATTGAGGATGATTTTGATAGCGAGTTCTTTCTTCCCGGTCAACCAATTGAGTCGCTTTATTCGCTTTCTTCGGGGAAGTACGTAATATACGTGAATACGTTTTCTAAAAGCTTATCGCCCTCAATGAGAATGGGTTATATGATTCTACCCGAAGAATTAATGATAGAGTATGAGCGAAAGCTGGGGCATTTTTCCTGCTCCGTTCCCGTACTTGATCAGTACGTTCTTGCAGAGTTTATTGAAAGCGGAAGTTTCGAACGGCATTTAAGTCGTGCGCGTAGAAAGATGAAAAAAGACGAGATTTAACATAAAAAATAAGGGTATTATGTGTGACATAACACCCTGAAAACCAATAAAAAACGGCTGAATTTAATGAAAATCAGCCGTTTTTCGCTATTTTTGATATATTCTCCGTAGATGGTTTGCAACCGAATTTATGATTATATCTATGTTGTTTGATTTTTGGATATCTGAATTTATGTACGTAATCGGCAGGATTGAAGTCGTAAATTTCCATAAGGCGAAGAAGTATACCGGCGCAAGCGCGCGTATCGAATAATGCGTTATGATGTTCTTCAAGTTCCACGCCGAGGTTTTTAGATAGGTTGGAAAGCACGAGATCTCCCTTTACGTTTTCGTAGTTATAATGAATACGACGAGCTAGGTCTACGGTGCAGATATAATTCATTTCGGGTAGGGGGAGCTTGCGGTTAGAAAGCGCTTTAGCAAGTACGGTAAGGTCGAATTCCGCATTATGCGCTACAAAAACGCGACCATGCGATTGGCATAATATTTTATTCCAAATCTCTTCGAATTTAGGCGCGCCTTCAACCATATGCGGTTTAATGTGATGTATGGAAACGTTGAAATCTTCGAAAATATCTTCGGGATCGACGAGCGTGTACCATTCGTCTACAATTTTGTCATCGTCAATAAGCTGTACGCCTATCGAGCAGATACAGTCGTTTTTACTATTCGGAGTTTCAACGTCAAGCACTATGTATTTCATAATATTCCTTAGTAAAAAGATGGGGAATTAAGCGTAAGTAGCAATAGCGGTCACGCTTTCGTCCGAGATCCAAAGATCTGTAAAAATTTCCTTGCCGTCCTCAGTCACCCAACCGATAAAAGTCAAGCCGTCTTTGCGCGCGGAGTACGGAGTCCGCGACTCGCCATATACGAAGGTCTGACTGACAAGATTTCCGATAACCTCGTTGCCGTTTTCATCAAGGAGAACTCCACCGTTTGAGTCGTAAGTAATAATTCTCTCAACGGGTTTCCACGTAGCGGTTAATACCACGTCGGAGGCGAAAGTAAAAGGCTGACCTGCGTCAACTATTTGTCCGTCGTACTCCCAGCCTATGAACTTATAATATTCACGAGTAGGTATAGGGATATGTGTATAGTCTTCGCCGGATCGCACGGTAACCGTAGTAGTTTCCGGAACGTTACCGCCGTTGACGTCTAGCGTAATGATATACTCGTTGCCGACAAACTTGCAGTAAAGATCGCTCGCTTCGGTGAATTTATCCGTTGGAGAGTAGGTCTGTGTGAGGTTAGAGTCATAATACCAGTTTTCGAAAACGTATCCCTGTTTTTCAGGCGTAGGCAAGGTAACGTAACCCTCTTCGTCCGTTAATACGGTAGTAAACGCCTCGTCGCCGTCGTGCAGAGTTATAAAATAATGCGACTCACTGCAAGCAGAAAACAGCGACGCGCACGCTAACGTCGTGACTAATAAAAGCACGCATACAAAAATTTTTCCAACCGTAGTTTTCAAACCGTCACCCTTGGATTTTAATTTGACCTTTAATATAATACACTAAATAATAAAAAAAGTCAACATGGAAGCTTTATGTTTCTGCGAAACCGAAACTAGGAAAAGTTTACAAAAGCTTTGCTAAAAACCGTATAAGTAGAACAGATTAAAATGCTAAAAAACACCTTAAACAATAGCTTAAAGGTGTCATTTATTCAATATCGTCTGTCAATTCTTCAAAGGATGTATTTAATACTTTAATTATTTTTAAAATGTTATATAGTGAAGGCTCAACCTTATCACACTCCCATTCGCTAACGCGCTGTTGAGTGGTGTTCAATTTTATTGCAAAATCTTTTTGATTCAACTTATTAAGTTTGCGAAGATTTTTTAAGTTTTTTCCGAAGCCATTCATTACAATATTATACACTAAAACTCGTGTTTTTATTTGACATACACTAAATATAGTGTTATAATATCACAGATTCAAAGTATAATTTTAGAATATCGCTTTCTTAAAACAAAAACACCCCATTGAGGGGTGTTGAGGGATACTGCCCTTAAAGGGCAGGTTATTCACAGCTTGCTTCGGGTGTTTGATTGCTCTGCTGTGACACAAATTCCTATCGGAATGTCTGTTCATGCCTCCTCTCACAATAAAAAA
>JAFTMM010000062.1 GCA_017452405.1 Clostridia bacterium
AAGTGGGATATTGACTTATTCAAGCGTATTTTACCCGAAGTTTACGCCGTAATTGAAGAAATCCAAAAGAAACTCAACTTCGAGCTTTCGGCTATGCGTGTGCCCGATACCTGGAACTACAATATCCTCGAAAACGGTAGAATTCACATGGCGCGTCTTGCTATCTACGTTTCGCATATGACCAACGGCGTTGCAGCCGTTCATACCAATATTCTCAAAAATGACGTATTCAGAAATTGGTATGCTATGTATCCCGACAGATTTATTAATAAGACGAACGGTATCACGCCTCGTCGCTGGCTTAAGCTTTGCAACGAAAAACTTTGCAAGCTCATTGAAAGCAAAATAGGAGATAAGTACGTAACCGACTTAACTCAGCTTAAAAAACTTGCTAAGTTTGCAAAAGATTCTGCGTTTATAAAGCAGTTTAAGGAAGTTAAGTACGAGAACAAAAAGCGTCTTGCGGCTTATATCAAGGAGCACGAGGGTATTGAACTCAATCCCGATTTCTGTTTTGATATTCAGGTTAAACGTATGCACGAGTATAAACGCCAGCTTCTCAACGCGCTTTCCATCGTATACTTCTATTTTGAAATCAAAGAGGGACGAATGCCCGACTTTAAGCCTACTGCGTTTATTTTCGGCGCAAAGGCAGCTCCCGGTTATTATCACGCAAAGGCAATTATGAAGTTTATTAACTGCATTGCGGATATGATCAATCGCGATCCCGATATGCAAGATAAGATGAAAGTCGTGTTCGTAACCAACTATAACGTATCTTACGCCGAATATATCGTTTCGGCTGCGGACATTTCCGAGCAAATTTCGCTTGCAGGAATGGAAGCTTCGGGAACGGGTAATATGAAGTTCATGCTTAACGGTACCGTTACTCTCGGAACTATGGATGGTGCAAACATCGAGATAGCCGAAGAAGCAGGCGCAGATAACGAATATATTTTTGGCGCAAGCGTAGAAGAAGTTAAGGATCGCCGTCCCGGTTATCATCCGTGGGAATATTATGATAACGATCCTGTGATTCACAGAATTATGGATACTCTCGTCAACGGCACGTTTAATGACAACGGAACCGGAATGCTTCGCTCTATATTTGATAAGCTCCGCGGTGAAGATACGTATATGAGCCTCTACGACTTTAAGGATTACGTGAGAGTAAAGAAGATTGCGAATGCAGATTACGGAACCGACGAGTTCTACACTAAGAGTATTCTTAACATGGCTAACGCCGGCAAATTCTCCTCTGACCGCTCTATCATGGAGTACGCAAAGGAAATCTGGAAGGTTAAGTAATTTTTACGCAGTACACGATATTTCTAAAAGTTATCGTTACGCGAGAATATAAGGATAAATATTATGAAAAGAACTTACGTTAAGGATTTAAAAGAAGGTAAATGTAAGATAATGGGATACGTTGAACATATCCGCGATAAGAAGATTATGTTCATCGTTATCCGCGACGTTACCGGCGCAGTTCAGGTTACTATCGAGAAAGATAAAATGCCCGAAATCTATGAAGAAGCGCGCAAACTTACTTTCCATAGCTTCGTATCAATTTGCGGAGATTGCGTTTTCTCGGAATACGTTAGAAACGGCGGTAAAGAAATTTATCCCACTTCTATAGAAATCATGAGTATAGCAGACGTTTTGCCTATTCAGAGTGATAGCGGACAGGATCTCAGAATGGATTATCGTTGGATCGACCTTCGCGACGAAAAGAAAGTTTTCTTGTTTAAGATACAGACGGCGTTTGAGCGTTATGCCGTTGAATATTTTAATAAGAACGGATTTATTGAAATCCATACGCCGAAGATTACTGCAATCTCCAGCGAGGGTGGTAGTGAAGTCTTTGAACTTAAAGATTATTTCGGTCAGAAAGCGTGCTTAACGCAAAGTCCTCAGCTATATAAACAGATGAGTATGATGGCAGGTTTTGATCGCACGTTTGAAATTGGAGAATACTTCCGCGCAAATCCGAGCTTCACAAGTCGCCATGATACCGAATTTACCGGCATTGACGTTGAGGTTTCGTTTATAGATTCTCATCACGACGTAATGGATATTGAAGAAGCGTTGCTTGCTTACATAATTGAGCACGTTCGAAACGACTATAACGAAGAGTATAAGAAATACTTCGGCAAAGATATGGTGGAACTTAATTACAAGATTCCTCGTATTCCGCTTCTTGAAGTATATAGAATACTTAAAGAGGAAAAGAACTACGAAGTTCCGCGCGTATTGAAAGGTGACCTTGATCCGGACGGAGAAAGACTTATTAGCGAGTACGTTAAGGAAAAATACGGTAGTGACTTTGTGTTCATTATCGACTTCCCGACTAAGTCTCGCGCATTCTATTCTATGAAGAAAGAGGATGACCCTGAACTTACGAAGACGTACGACCTTCTTTTTAAGGGTATCGAAATTACGAGTGGCGCACAAAGAGAACACCGCTATGAAGTATTAAAGCAGAACATAATTGAAAAAGATATTCTTCCCGAAACTATGTCAGAATATCTTGAGTTCTTCAAGTATGGCGCGCCTACCCACGGCGGTTTCGGTCTTGGTATAACGCGTACACTTGTTAAGCTCTTTGATCTTCCCAGCGTTAAAGACGTAACGTTCCTCTTCCGTGGACCTAATCGACTTAGACCGTAGTGATTAATAATAAAAAAGACACCCTATAGGGTGTCTTTTTTATTGTCCATAACGAATGATAAGTAGCGTAGTAATTTAGAAAAATCATAGCACCCGTTCGGTGGGGTTGAATACGAATAGCCTTTCTTTTGCAGTATTTTATAAAACTTTGAACGAAAGTGAACGAATTTGAACGATTTTCGAACGACTATAGATTTGAACGGGTATAAAAGATTTTAAGAGCATACGAAACCGATTGCAAAAAAAAGCTTTTGATGCTAAAATATAATAGGAATATTTTAATTGTCGTTAGGGCGAAACT
>JAFTMM010000063.1 GCA_017452405.1 Clostridia bacterium
TAACGATTGCAATTTTTTTGGTAATTGCACTTTTTGTATCACTTGTAGTGGCAAATTACACTTTTTCGTCGGGCGCAAGCACGAAGATTGTTTCTGCAGCAGAATTAAAAGAGTATAATATAAGCCAGCAACATGATCAGTTAATTAAAAGTTACGCTCGCATGCCGACTTTGGATGACGATTTTGATGATGACGAGATTACTATTATTCTCGACGGCGAGCATAGCGGTACGGGCATCGGTAACAGCAGTTATAATTTTGATGAAGTACTAGCTGAATTAAAAAAAGTGGACAATATTGATATTAATTCAGTTGAAGAGTTATTCGAGCTAAAAGAGGGTGTACCTGTTTTGGCAACTTACCGCAGAATGTTGATAGTAAAGCTCAAAACTCCGGGCAAAGATAAAATAATAGAAGCAATCAAACAACTGCAAGAATTGGATATGGTCTTAGCCGCTGAGCCTAAATATAACCGTTATGCTGTTAATGATTAGGTGCCATCCGATAAACACTATTTCGAACTAGTATTGAAATTCGAAACGTATGTCACTTTACAACAGGCAGAGGTTGTAAGTTCCCCGGTGCAAGCTGGAACATAAAAAGCCATCACGGACGAAAGTCTATGATGGCTTTACGTTATCTTGACAATCTTTCAGATAACGGGTATAATATTCGTATGGAACACGACAGCCTTATTCTCATAGACGGCAACAGCCTCGTTAACCGCGCGTATTTCGCTCTGCCACCGCTCAACTCCAAGGACGGCGTGCCGACGAACGCCGTATACGGCTTTGCAAACATACTCGTCCGCGCTATACTCGAATATAAACCGAAGTATATAGCGGTAGCATTTGATATGCGCGCGCCTACTTTCCGCCACAAGATGTACGACGGCTATAAAGCAACTCGTCACGGTATGCCCGACGACCTTGCCGTGCAAATGCCTATTCTCAAAAGCATGCTCGACGTCATGGGCATTAAGCATATCGGCATAGAGGGAATAGAGGCGGACGACGTTATAGGCACGATAGCCAAAGCGCACGAAGTTCCCACGCTTATACTAACCGGCGACCGCGACAGTTTCCAGCTAATCGACGAAACGACCTCCGTGCTTTTTACCAAACGCGGAATCACCGAAGTTCAGGTTATGACCAAGGACTCACTCAAGGAATACGTCGGTCTAACTCCCCAGCAGATCGTAGACTATAAATCACTTGCAGGCGACTCCTCAGATAACATACCCGGCGTACCCGGCATAGGCGATAAGCGCGCAACCGACCTCTTGCAGAAGTACGGCTCGGCGGAAGAAGTTTTTGCAAACGCCGAAAATATAGGCGGTAAGTTAGGCGAAAAACTGCTTGCAGGCAGGGAAATAAGCCTACTTTCCCGCGCGCTTGCTACCATAAAAACGGACTGTGAGATTGACGCCACGCTTCCCGAAATGACGTATGAATTTCCGTTCTCATCAAGCGTATTCGAGTTCTTCGAGCATATGGGCTTTAAGTCTTTAGTCAAGCGCGCCGAACTTTTTGCAGAGAGCAAGGTTTTACCCGAAGAAAAAACGATAGAGCCTGCGCGCCGTATTAAAGTAAACTCAACGGGCGAACTTCTGACCGCAATCGGCAACGCCAAGGAGTTTGCAATAACTTTTGGCAGAACGGTATCAATTTCCACGGACGGCTTAACGCAATTTGACGTGCAGGCAAGAGAAACGCTTTTCGACGTTTGCCCGACCGACGAGGAAATAGTAACGGCGCTTGCCCCCGTACTTGCAAGCTCCGACGTTCGCAAAATAGTCTATAACGCCAAATCCGCAATCAAATATTTATCGCCCTTAGGCGCAGAGCTTATTAGTTACGACGACGTAGCCTTAATGGAGTACTTAACCGGTGGACGTAAGACCGTAACGGTTGAGGGCTATGCCGAAGCCGTTGGGCTGGAAAAGATGGACGGAGCTTGCGCACTCATGCGTGGCGCGCTACAGGCGCGTGAAAAGTTAAGTGCTTTGGGCATGACGGGCTTATATGACAACGTCGAACTGCCCCTAATCGAAGTGCTGTACCGCATGGAAAAAACAGGCTTTTTGATTGACCGTAACAAGCTTGCCGAGCTCAAAAGCAAGTTCAGCGCAGACGAGAGGGAAATAGCCGACCGCATATATCTTCTCGTCGGCAAACAATTCAACATAAATTCACCCAAACAGCTTGCAAGCGTACTATTCGAAGACCTTGCGCTTCCATACCCGAAGCGTTTCGGCATGACGGCGCGTGGCGTACAGTCCACCTCTGCGGAAGTCCTTTCGCACATATCCTCCGAGCATCCCGTAGTCCCCGAAATAACGCGCTACCGCTACGTCTCCAAACTGATATCCACGTATATAGACGGACTCGGCAAGTTAGCAGACTCAAACGGTGTCGTTCACACTGAGTTCAACCAGACCAAAACGGAGACGGGCAGACTGTCTTCCTCCGAACCCAACCTGCAAAATATTCCCGTTCGTGATGACGAGGGTAGGGTACTTCGCGCGCTTTTCGTAGCGCGTGAGGGTAACCTTCTCGTCAGCGCAGACTATTCTCAGATAGAGCTTCGCGTTATGGCGCACTTGTCGGGCGACGAGAATTTGATTTCCGCGTTCCGTAACGGTGAAGACGTGCATACGTCCGTAGCTAAAGAACTGTTTGGCACGGAAACGCCCACCGCAAATGAACGCCGAGTGGCAAAAACCGTTAATTTCGGCATAATTTACGGTATGAGTTCTTTCGGTCTTTCCGAACGTCTCGGCATTTTCCCCAGAGAAGCGAAGGAGTATATAGATAAATACTTTGCGCGCTACCCCAAAGTTAAAGAATATCTTGACGGCGTAGTTGCATCGGCGCGTGAAAAAGGGTATGCGGAAAGTCTGCTCGGTCGTCGTCGCGCAATCCCCGAACTTACCTCCGGCAAGTTCCAACAGCGCGCTTTCGGCGAACGCGCTGCAATGAATATGCCCCTCCAATCCACCGCAGCCGACATAATCAAAATAGCCATGCTCAAAGTGCATAAAGCTCTTTCCGGCATGCAAGCAAAACTCATTCTCCAAGTCCACGACGAATTAATAGTAGATACGCCACTCTCCGAACTCGACTCGGTAATCACGATTCTCCGTCAAGAGATGGAAAGCGCAGTAGAGCTTACCGTACCGTTAACCGTGGAGGTGGGGTGTGGGCGCGATTGGCTCTCCTGCAAGTAGACGGACGTCATATATCACCTCTCTGACGAACTACGCTCTCACTCATGTGCGTTCTGGCACACGTCGTTCGACTGTTGTCCGTCATAGAGGCACGCTGCCGTCCTTTGGCGGTAAAGTCATCCTCTTCCTTCCTTTGGCGGTAAAGTCATCCTGAGCGAAGTCGAAGGACCTCAACCTTAATCTGCCCGCAAATCTGCCGTCCTTTGGCGGTAAAGTCAAAACCATTTTCCATGACCAACCTTGAGCAAAAACTAAAAGATTTACCCGAAAAACCCGGCGTTTATATTATGAAGGACGCGCGGGATAATATCATATACGTCGGAAAGGCGGTGATATTAAAACGCAGGGTAACGCAATATTTCCGCTCGTCGCCTAAGCCGATTAAGGTACAGGCAATGGTGGATAATATTGCCGACTTTGAGTATATCGTAACGCTCACCGAAGCGGATGCGCTGGTTCTTGAGGCTACGCTTATAAAAAAGCACATGCCACGCTACAACATCTTGCTCAAAGACGACAAAGGGCAGAGCGCGTACATCCGAATTGACCATAAAGAAAAATATCCAAACCTTGAAATAACGCGCCACCCCAAGCGTGACGGTGCGAAATATTACGGACCGTTCAGCGGATTTTTGTCCGCGCGTGCAATCGTCCGCGTAATAAAAGAGGTGTACGGCGTTCGCACCTGCGCTAGAAAGATGAGTGTAAAACGAGAATGTCTTGATTGGCATATCGGGCTTTGCCTTGCGCCGTGCAGGGATAGGATAGAGGAAAGTAAGTACCGCGAAGCAGTTAAAAAAACGGCGGAGTTTTTAAGCGGAAAAACGCTTGAGGCTGAACGCATTATGACGGAAAAAATGCAGTCGGCTTCGGACGCGCTGGACTTCGAGCGCGCGATAGAATACCGTGAGCTACTGACCATGATAAAGAAGCTCGGCAGTCATTCGCTTGCCGACCTTGACGTTCGGGAAGCGGATTTTTTTGCTTATATCACGGACGGCTTACGTAGCGCGATCAGCGTTATTCCCGTGCGTGGAAACAAGCTCCTCGGCGCGAGCAGTTATCCGTCCGCCGACGCTTCTGAAAGCGGTGAAGCGCTCTCATCCTTCCTTATGCAGTATTACGCTGAGCGCCCCGTGCCCAGCGAAGTGTACGTCAATACCGATATTGATACTCAACCCATAGCCAAATGCCTTTCAGACGTTAGAAACGGCGTGGTAAAAGTCCATGTTCCGCAGAGAGGGCATAAGCGCAATCTAATAAAAATGGCGGAGGAAAACGCTACCGAGTGTATTAAACGAACGGCTGACAAGGAAATTAGACAGCGTGAGCAAACGCACGGCGCGTGCGATATGCTCTGCGACCGCTTAAAGCTTCCGTCAGCCCACCGCATAGAGTGTTACGACATCTCGCACATATCGGGAACGGACAAGGTGGCGAGCGGAGTTTGCTTTATTGACGGCGCAAAAGCTTCGAGTGAATACCGCCGTTACCGTATTAAGACGGTAGAAGGCAACGACGACTTTCATTGCATGGCGGAGGTACTTACACGCCGTTTCCGTCACGCCACCGAAGGTGACGAGAAGTTTGCCGAACTGCCCGACTTGATAGTAATAGACGGCGGAAAAGGACAGCTCCACGCCGCCTACGCAGTAATGAAAGAAGCCGGCTTAGATATTCCCATGGTCGGTTTGGCAAAGAGGGAGGAAGAAATTTTTACGACGACTTCGCCCGATCCGATCATACTTTCACGCGATAGCGTCGCGCTTAAACTGCTCCAACGCATTCGTGACGAAGCACATCGTTTTGCAATCACTTATCACCGCTCTAAGCGCTCCAAGCGCATTAATACCGAACTTATTAAAATTCGAGGCATAGGCGAGAAGAAGAGCAAACTGCTGTTAAAAGCCTACGGCTCGCTGGAAAAAATAAAAGCGCTCCCCTTAGAAGCGCTGGAAAGCACGGCAGGTATGGATAAGCCCTCTGCGCTTGCCGTCTACGAATATTTTCATGGAAAACCAAATGAATAAACTGAAATATCCACTCGTTTTTTCCGACTACGACGATACCTTAACGCTATCCGACGGCACGATAACCCCACGCACGCTCAGAGCAATAAAAGCCTACCGCAACGCAGGTGGTATATTCGTCGTATGTACGGGAAGAAGCTATCCGTCAGTTAAAAAACTTCTCCCCAAAGTCTACGGCGAAGAAAATCCGCGCGTTCCCGTTATTTGCTATCAAGGCGGGCTTACCGTTGACTCGGACGGCAATGTTCTTCGGCGCGTAGCCGTGAACAAAGCGGACTTAATTCGTCTTACTGCTGAGCTTGAACAGCGTAAAATAGTTTGCCAGACCTATTCGGGCGAGAAGATGTTTTGCTCACGTATGACGGCGGAGGCGCGTAAGTATGAAAAAATCACCGACTGCGAATTTACCGTAGTCGGCGATCTACCTGAGTTTATGCGCGCCTATGACGGCGAGTTTGACAAACTGCTTTTAATAGCGCCTCCCGAAGAAGTGCAAAAGTATTATAAGGAATTTACCGAGCGAGGCGACTTTCCCGATTTTAAGTTTACGTATTCGCGCCCGAATTACCTTGAAGCTATTCCCAAGGCTTCGGGCAAGGACACTGCAATCCGTTTTTTAGCCGACCACCTCGGCGTTGCGATAGACCGCACGGTTGCATTCGGCGACAGTAATAACGACGTTGATATGCTCACCACAGCAGGGTTAGGCATAGCGGTAGGAAATGCGCGCGAGGAATGTAAAGCCTCCGCCGACCTTATCGCCGAACCGAATACAGAAGACGGGTTAGCAAAGGTTTTGGAAAGTTTATCCTAGGCTTCTCCTTGAGGGGAAGCTGTCTGCGAAGCAGACTGATGAGGTGTGTGCTCTCTCTGCTTCCAACATACTCTTATACATGAGAAAGCAGTAGATGCGGTAAAGGCTTCCTCTCCGAGGGAGCTGTCTGCGGAGCAGACTGAGGGAGTTATAACTCTAACTTCAAATCGCCGTA
>JAFTMM010000064.1 GCA_017452405.1 Clostridia bacterium
GGGAACGATTACCGGTTGCGCTACCAGAGCAGGACTCGTAGACAAGGACGGCGTTCCTCTTAACCTCGGCAAGTGCATGTACGCTGACTCGATCGCTACCGTAGCAGGCGCGGCTCTTGGTACTTCTACCGTAACCACGTTCGTTGAATCGGGTGCAGGTGTTGCTGCCGGCGGAAAGACTGGTCTTACCTCTCTTACCGTTGCGATTCTGTTCTTCCTCTCGATATTCCTTCTTCCGTTGTTTGCGTTCATTCCTTCGGCGGCGGCGGCTTCCGCGCTTATCTACGTAGGCGTAATTATGATGAGCAACGTTAAGAATATCGACTTTACCGACGTAAAGAATGCAGTATCCGCATTCCTTACCATTGTAATTATGCCTCTCGGTTATTCGATTACCGACGGTATCGGTATGGGCTTGCTCGTATACGTAATTATCGGACTTATCGAATACGTAATTGCACTTATTGTATCGGCAGTTAAGAAGACTGAAAAACCTGTATTCGAGCTTAAACCCGTAACACTTATCGTTGCTGCGCTCTTTGCTGTATACTTCTTCGTACCTACGTCGATTTAAGCATTTTAAAACTACAATTTAAGAAGAGTAGCTTTCGTTTGGAAGTTACTCTTCTTTGTTTTATTCGAAACCTTGACAAAATTAACGCAATTTGCTATCATATTGAATATGAAAGACGACAGAAAACAAATAATAGTGAGAATGAGCCCGACTTTGCTGGAAAAGCTGGGCAAACTTGCCGAGAGAGAATATCGCTCCATTAACGGCGAGATAGAATACCTCGTGGCGCGCGCCGTAAGCGGAGAAAAGGGCGGTTCATACGACGAGGCGTTTTTCGAGAGCGTCCACGCCTTTATTTGGGACGGAGAGGAAAGGGAGCTGCTTCCCATGCTTTCCACCGATCAAGTGCGCCTTTGCGACTTAAAGAAATACGAAGCGGAGAAGAAACCTGTTATAGAAAACACCAAGTCGTTCTTGCTCGGACTTCCCGCGCAGAACGTACTTCTTTACGGCGATAGGGGAACGGGCAAGTCCTCTACTATTCACGCGCTTATAAACGAATATAAGAGCGAAGGACTGCGCCTTATAGAGGTTAAGAAAAGGGATATTATGACCTTGCCTCGGCTTATGAACGCCATAGCTTACGCAGGCAAGGCGTATAAGTTCATAATCTTTATCGACGACCTTACCTTTGTCGAGGGGCAGGATAATTACGGCGAACTAAAAGCCGTGCTTGAGGGTAGCGCGCTTCATCTCGGCAACGTACTTATTTACGCTACTACCAACCGCCGTCATCTTATTAAGGAAAGCGCGCGCGATAGGGCAAACGATATGCACGAGTCCGATTTAAGAGAGGAACAGATGAGTCTTTCCGACCGCTTCGGCATAGTCGTTACGTTCATTAATCCCGATAAAAAAGAGTTCTTTGAGATACTTAAAGCGCTACTTTCCGATCGTGGAGTATATCTTCCCGACGACGTACTTTCGCTTGAGGCAGAACGCTTCTGTCTGGAAAAGGGCGGTCGCAGTCCGCGCGGAGCAAAACAGCTTGCCGGCATATTGGAGTCCAAAATACGTTTGGGCGGTAAAATCTGAAAACCAAAATATTTAATTAGCAAACATTGAGAAAATCACGCTTTAAAACTTTGAATAGACGGTTTATTATTTCAACCGCAATCCTCACCGCATTACTTATTATATTTGCGGTGGTGTTAAACGTGCTTGCTTTCGGGGTATACGATACCTATCTTACTCACGTTTTCGGAAGTACGGAGTCGGGAAAGACGGAGATTATCACCGCCCACGACCTTGAATACCACAAGTCGGGCTATGCTACCGAGCAAGTGATGCAACGCAAGCTCGGTGAGCTTCAGCGCGAAATTTCGGACGAAAGCATAGTACTGCTTGAAAATAATAACTGTCTGCCTCTCCCCGTAGGAACGAAAATAGACGTATACGGAGCCGGCGCGATATACTTTGATTACGGCGAAACTTCGGGCGAGCCTACTACGCTTATACAGGCGCTTACGTCGGAGGGTTATACCGTTAACGCCGAGCTTTGGGATTATTACTTGGATAACGCGCGCGAGTATACGGGTGCATTTGACGAGCTTCCCATCGATTTGTTAAGACGTGAAGTGGGTGAAGAAGGAAAAAGCGGAGTGGCGATTTACGCTCTTACCCGTCCGCCCATAGACGGCGAGGACGCCCCTCGTGGAATGTACGACCTTGCCTCGCGTGAGGAGGATAAGCCTAAGCATTATTTACAGCCGTCGGTCACCGAACTCGAAACTCTTGAGCTTTTAAGCGAAATATACGATAAAATAATAGTTATTATCAATTCGTCCAATCCGTTTGAAACGAGCGAGATAAAAGCCTTTTCTGCCGTAAAAGCTATGCTGGTGGTATCCCAGCCGGGGGAGGACGGACTTTCCTCTCTTTCAAGCGTGCTCAGCGGTGAAGTTTCTCCGTCGGGCAAGCTGACGGACACCTGGGCGCGAGACAACCTTTCCGCGCCGAGCGCCGAGAACTTCGGTGACTTCGTGTTTACCAAGGACGGAACCCGCACCTCTTACGGTTACGTTACTCACGCAGAGGGCGTATACGTCGGGTACAGGTATTACGAAACGCGCTATGAGGATTACGTTACGGAGAGAGCAGGAGTAGGCGAGTTTGACTACGGCAACGTGGTGTGTTATCCGTTTGGTTACGGCAAGAGCTACGCCACGTTCGAGCGCTACGGCATGAGTTTATCCCACGGCGAGGAGATTACGGTCAGCGTAAGAGTGCGTAATACGTCCGAATACTTTTCGGGTAAAGAAGCAGTCGGGCTGTACCTTTCCGCGCCATATAACGAGTATAACGCCGAAAAGGGACTTGAACGCCCGTCCGTAACGCTGGTGGGCTATGAAAAGACGGCGGAACTTCAGCCAAATGAGGAGGAAAATCTTACGTTCACTCTGAGTTTGAGCGATCTTGCGGTATACTCCGGCGCAGAAAGCGGTTACGTTACGCAGGCAGGTAGATATTATTTCACGGTTGCAAGCAACGCTCACGAGGCGGTAAATAACGTACTTGCCGTTAAGTATAACGAAAAACCTTTCGACCTTTCGAGAATGTACGGCGCGGGAGAAGCCGATAGCGTGAGATACGTGGACGTTGCAACTACGTCGGTAAGCCGTCGTGACGCTTATTCGGAAAGAGACGTAAACAACCGTTTTGACGGGATAGCTCCCGAAAAAAAGTTGTCGAGAGCGGATTGGGCAGGAACGTATCCCACTGCGGACGGCACGCAGTCTACCACGCCGAGTGCCTATAATGAAAGAACGCGCGAGGACGGCAGAGGGTACGGCTACGAAAAGGTTTTGTCGCAGGAAGCGTATAACGCGCTTAGTAGCGCTAATTCCGGTGCGCCCGACTCCGTAATGACCGTACCCAAAATCGGGTTAGATACGGGTATTGAAACGGTGGACGTGCGCGGTCTGCCACTCCTCGACCAAAAATGGGCGGAACTGCTGTCAAACTTAAGCGCGTCAAGCATTAATTCGGTCGTTACTCGTTCGGCTTACGGTTTTCCCTATACTTCGGAGATTAACGCTCCGCGCGCAACTTACGGCGGTAACGCATACGGCGTAACGGAGGACGATCTAATTTGCGCGCCACTCGCTCTTGCGCAGACGTTTAATAAAAATTTAGCGGATCGGGTAGGCGCTATGGCAGGAGAATTATGCATGCGCCGTGGCGTAAACGGTTGGTATGCGCCTTCCCCCGACGTGCATCGCTCGCCTTTTGGGGGCAAGAATGCCGAAAGCTATTCCGAAGATCCCTATTTTTCGGGCGAAGTTGCTTTGCGTTTAACCGTCGGTTCGGCGCAAAAAGGTGTATTTGCGTTTATAGGTTCACTCGGAGTCAACGCGCAAATCACTCGACTTTACGACGGCTTGAGCGTATACGTCGATGAAAGCACGCTCCGAGAAATCTATCTCAAGCCTTTCGAGCGCGCCGTCAAGAGCGGAAAGACGACGATAATTTATTACGATATATCCGACGAAGATTATATACAGCGTCAGGCGGAAGTTCCCGTGGCGACGGCTATCCGTTCTTCGCCCTGCCGTATAGGCGAAACTTGGGCAGGGGGCAGTTACGCACTCCTTTCCAATCTTCTTCGCGGTGAGTGGGGGTACGAAGGCTTCGTGCTCTCGGACGGCAACGAAAGTTATATGAACGTGGCGCAAATGCTTAAAGCAGGCGGTGACTGTTTGTCGGGTTTCGTTACTTCTACCATTGACGTAACGCGCTCCGATCTGCTTCCGCTATCCATCTCTGCCGTAAAGAACGTCTTATACGCTTCGGTAAATTCCTCGCTTATGAACGGCTATATTCACGGCGTTGAGTACGTTCCCGGAATTCCGTATTACGTATTCGGAGTAATAGCAATAGACCTGCTTTTCCTCGTCGCTTTAATAACGTTAACGGTCAGGGCTATTCGCAGAATAAAAAACAGACATAAAGGGTTTATAATAGAATAAAACGCTTGCTTTGGGCAAGCGTTTTGTCGTTTACGAGGTTTTGCGTTATTTATACGAGGTTTTGCGTTATTTAATTATACTGAATAGCGCTTTTTACTTTTTGGGCAACGTCTGCGCCCACGAGCAGGGTGAGAAGTTCTAAACCGAGGTCGATAGCGAAGCCGAGTCCGCGCGCCGTGGTGATTAGCCCGTCCGTTACCACGCCTTGTTTCGTGACGTTCGCGCCGACGAGTTCGCTCTCGAAGCCGGGATAACAAGTGGCGGTCTTGCCGTTAAGCAGTCCGAGTTTGCCGAGAAGGTAGGGCGCTGCGCAAATTGCGCCTACGCGCCGTCCTTCCTTAACCGCAAGGCAGACGCCGTCCATGAGTTTTTTGCAATAACCGAGGTTATTCGTGCCGGGCATACCTCCGGGGAGGAACAGCAGATCCGCATCTCTAAGATTTACGTCTTCAATAACGCAGTCGGCTACTATGCGCGCGCCGTGGGAGGTGATTACGCCTTTGCCCTCCACGGAAACGAGCGTTACGTCCACGCCTCCGCGCTTGAGAATATCCACTACGGCAAGGCACTCTACTTCCTCCGAGCCGTTTGCAATAAATGCGTATACTTTTTTCATAAGAGCTCCTTCTTTATGTTATTATACCACGCGCGCCATTAAATTGCAAGATAAAATATTAAATTGCTCGACAAGCAGTTTAAATAATTATATAATATAAAAAAGGAGGGCGTATGCTGAGAGCTATAATGCACGTCGGAGTAGGCGTATTAAACCGAATGATGGCGAGAAACGACGCAAAGATCGAGAAGCAAAAGACGTTGCCTCGCGGTGTAGTAGAATTTGCGAATATTCCGTACGACGAAACAAGCGGTAAATTCGGTCTGCTCGACGTATACGCGCCGAGTAGCGGAAGGACGGATTTGCCCGTGATTATAGACGTACACGGAGGCGGATTTTTCTATGGCAATAAAGAGCTTAACAAGCGGTTTTGCTACGCGCTCGTTCTTCGTGGGTTTGTAGTCGTATCCGTTAACTACCGCCTCGTTCCCAAAGTTACGTTCGACAAACAGGTTTGCGACGTTGTGAAGGCTATGCAGTGGGTAGAGCGTAACGCGCGCAAGTACGGCGGAGATCCCAATCGCCTCAGCCTTAGCGGTGACAGCGCAGGAGCGTGCCTCGCGCTTATGGCGTGCGCCGTTACTTATTCGGAAAAAGTCCGCGCCTCGTTCGGAGCGGAAAAAGTTTTGACTCGTCCGCGTTCGCTGTTCTTTCAGAGCGGAATGTTCGACCTCAGAAAAAAGGGAACGGGACTTCGCCTTGCAAAGTATGCTTACGGCAGAGGGTTTATGTATAAAAAGGCGGAGTGGTATAAGTATACTGACCTCGGCGCGCTTCTTGTGGGGTGTAAGCTTCCACCCGTGTTTTTAAGTTCGTCCGAGGGCGATTTTATAGGGGCGCATACGTTAGAGTTTGCCGAGCGTCTTGAAAAAGCGGGAGCGCGTTATCAGCTGGACTACCGCAAAAAGGAAAAGAGAGAGGACGGGCACGAGTATTTCCACGTATACCTCGTTAAACACCCCGAATGGCGGGAATGCGCGGTAATGCTTAACGACGTTGCTAAGTTTCTCACGACGGTGTAAAAAAATGAAAATTCCAATTTAAACCCCTTAAACGATTGACAATTTTCGCTAAGTTGTGATATTTTATTGATAAGTTAATACAAACCGTTGATGCGGAGATAAAAATAGGTATGGAACGCACAGAGAATTCGGGCAGGTGAGAGCCGAATCGTGACCGCTTATATAAATGGACCGCGGAGGGCGCAGTCAAAGGGTAACCGAGTATTCTGCGACGTCAAGACTTACGTAAGTAGTCGGGAATATGATTGTATTCCGCTAAGCGTGCGATTTTCGCAAAACAAGGTGGCACCACGGGCAAGACTCGTCCTTGACTATTTTAGTCAAGGCTTTTTTATTTTAAGAATGAATCGCAAATCGCAATTCGTTTTGTAAAAGGAGTAATTATGAAAAAAGGAAGATTTGGTTTACACGGTGGACAATACGTTCCCGAAACGCTGATGAACGCCGTTAACGAGCTGGAAGAAGCGTATAACCGATATCGTGACGATAAGGAGTTCAACGCGGAACTGACCGAACTGCTCAATAACTACGCCGGTCGTCCCAGCCTTTTGTACCGCGCGGATAAAATGGCGGAGGACCTCGGCGGAGCGAAGATATACTTCAAGCGCGAGGACCTTAACCATACCGGGTCGCATAAGATAAACAACGTTCTCGGACAAACGCTTCTCGCTAAAAAGATGGGTAAGACGAGAGTAATTGCCGAAACGGGCGCAGGACAGCACGGCGTTGCTACTGCAACCGCCGCCGCGCTTTTCGGTATGGAGTGCGAAATTTTCATGGGTAGAGAGGACACCGAACGTCAGGCGCTTAACGTATATAAAATGCGTCTTCTCGGCGCTAAGGTTCACCCCGTAGACAGCGGTACGGCTACGCTCAAAGACGCGGTAAGTGAGACCATGCGCGAGTGGACAAAGCGACTTGACGACACGCATTACGTGCTCGGTTCGGTAATGGGACCGCACCCGTTCCCGACTATCGTGCGCGACTTTCAGGCGGTTATTTCCAAAGAAATACGCGCTCAGATTCTCGAAAAGGAAGGGCGACTTCCCGACGCCGTGCTTGCATGCGTAGGCGGTGGTTCTAACGCTATCGGCGCATTCTACCACTTTATTCCCGACGTAGGCGTTCGCCTTATAGGCTGTGAGGCGGCAGGCAGAGGCATAGACACGTTTGAAACGGCGGCAACCATTTCAACGGGCAAGATCGGTATCTTCCACGGCATGAAGAGCTACTTCTGTCAGGACGAATACGGTCAGATTGCGCCCGTATACTCCATTTCCGCAGGACTTGACTACCCCGGCGTAGGTCCGGAGCACGCCGATCTGTTCGACAAGGGCAGAGCGGAGTACGTCGCTATCACCGACGACGAAGCGGTTAACGCCTTCGAGTACGTTTCGCGCGTCGAGGGAATTATACCTGCTATCGAGAGTTCGCACGCTCTTGCTTACGCTATGAAGCTTGCGCCTACCATGAGTAAGGATAAGATAATAGTCGTTAATATTTCGGGCAGAGGCGACAAGGACTGCGCCGCTATCGCGCGTTACAGAGGGGAGGTTATTGATGAATAAGCGTCTTGAAAAATTATTTAACGGCAAAACACTCGCAGCGTTTATTACCTGCGGTGATCCCGATATGGAAACTACCGAAAAACTCGCGCTTGCGCTTGCCGACGCAGGAGTAGGACTTATCGAGCTCGGCGTGCCGTTTTCCGATCCTACGGCAGAGGACGCGCTTACCGTTTCCGCTTACGAGCGCGCGCTTGCCAGCGGACTGAATACCGACGACGTGTTTAAGCTCGCGCAGTCGCTCCGCGAAAAGACGGACGTTGCGCTTGCGTTTGCTACGTATGCAAACGTGGTATATTCGCGCGGAACGGAAGCGTTCACAAGGCGTATGGCGGACTGCGGTGTAGACGCTCTTATTCTTGCCGACGTCCCGCTTGAAGAACGCGAGGAGTTCGCTCAGCCTTGCAGAACCGTGGGCATTGACTTCATTTCTTTCGTTACGCCCACGTCTAGCTCGCGTGTAGAGGATATAGCGAAAGAAGCGGAGGGCTTCGTATACTGCGTTTCCACCCTCGGCGCTAACGACACCGAAAAGGCTTGCGCAATACTTGGTGATACGGTTAAGCGTATCAAGGCGGTTAAAGACGTACCTTGCCTCGTGGGCTTCGGTGTAAACGATCCGGAACAGGCGAGAAAAGTCGCCGAAATCAGCGACGGCGTTATCGTCAGCGACGAGATTATCCGTATAGTTTCCGAGAAAGGCAAGGATTCCGTTCCTTTCGTAAAAGCATACGCAGAGAAAATTAAAAAGGCAATGTAAAGAAAATTTATAAGTAAAAACCGTCGCGCTAACGACGGTTTTTACTTTTACTTTATTTCAACTATTGTTTTTAAGTGGTCGGGGCTTTCAGATGCTTCGGCGAACAGGGAAGGTATGTCGTCAAACAGCACTTTGCCTGCGACGAGGGGCGCGACGTTTACCGCCTTGTTGGCAAGCATATTAATCGCAATCTGCGTATTCTTGCCTGCGCTACCAACGCCGAGCACGGTCAGGCCGTTTTCAATGAGCGGAATGAGTGAGCAATCGAGGTTGTAATCTCCGCCGTAGCGACCAACGACTACGATTTTACCGCCCTTGCCTGCGCATTTGATTGAATCGGTTAGAGGAACTTCACCCGAAGAAATATGCGCAACGCATTCAGCCATTTTACCGCCCGTAAGATGGAATATCTTTTGAGCAGGGTTTTGCTTTTTGGAATTAATGGTATAATAGATACCGAGCTGTTTGCCCATTTCCAAATAATCGTCGTTAATATCGATTAGAATAGGCACGACTTGGTAGTGAAGCGCAACTTGTCCGAGAATAATTCCCAGCGTGCTAGCGCCCGAAATAACGAGATGTTCGCCCTTTTTAACTCCGCTTGCGGTCATTGCCTGCGTCGCGATTGCAATAAAGTCAAGGAATACCGCGCTATCGTCATCTACTCGGTCGGGAAGCAGGGCGCAGTCCGATTCGCTCACCACTGCAAAGTCGCGCGCAAAGCCGTCTCTCGTAATGCCGTAATACTCCACGTTTTCACAACACGCGTAATTTGCCGATCTGCAAGCGGAGCATTCACCGCAGTAATGTTGAGGACGCACGAACACACGATTGCCACGCGTCAAACTTACGCCTTCTCCCGCTTCAACGACCATTCCCACGCAGGAGCCTATGGGCGATACGGAATAGTCCGTTTTGGGAGAGCGGTAGGTCTGCGCGTCGGGTTTTGATACGACGCATTTGTTAACTCTGATTTTTACGTTGCCTTCACCGACGCTTTCGCTCTGCTCCTCGCAAAGCTTAAGAGTGGTCGGCGCCGTTATTTTCCACGCTTTCATAACCGCATTATAACATAGCGAAATCGGTTTGTCAATACCTTTGCCCTTAGGGCGTTAATAGCAGTTATGGCGCTTTCGACATTCTCGGACATTTTCACTCTATATTCGTGGGTTTGCGATAATCTTCAACAGCCTCAATCTTTGCGGTTTTGGTGATATTTTGCTATAATATGACTGAAAAAACACGGAGGCAAAACAATGCAAACAAAACTCGTAATAGTTGACGATAATGAAGAATTTCTCACCTCTTTAGTCGAATTTTTTGCGGACAGTAGCGAATTCAAAGTAGTTGCAACCGCGACCAACGGCGAGGACGCGCTCGACGTTATAACGGCTACCCGTCCCGACGTGGTGCTTCTTGACCTCGTTATGCCGAGGCTGGACGGCTACGGCGTGCTTGAACAGTTAAGTCCGTCGCAGAAGGTTATAGTAATGAGCGCGCTGTCAGGCGAGAATTTCATAACCAAAGCCACCGAACTCGGCGCTAAATATTATATTATGAAACCTTTCCGCAACGAAACTCTCGTGTCGCGCATTAACGATTGCATAAGAGGAAGTACGGCAAGTCGCATAAAGAACAAGACTTTGGAAGAAAAGATAACGAATATCTTCATCACCGTCGGTATTCCCGCGCACATAAAGGGTTATCAGTTCCTCCGAGAGGCAATTAAAATGGCAATCGACAATCCCGACGTCATAAACAGTATTACCAAACGGCTGTATCCCGAAGTGGCAAGGCGTTTCGACACCTCGCCGAGTAAGGTAGAGCGCGCAATCCGCCACGCTATCGAGGTAGCCTGGAACAGAGGCAAGATAGAAAATATCAACAGTCTTTTCGGCGTAAGGGTTTATAACCACAATGAAAAACCCACCAACGGCGAGTTTATAGCCCTCGTAGCGGATAAAATGCTTCTTGAAAGCGTATAAAAAACAAGCTGTCGCGACTAACGACAGCTTGTTTTTTATAAGTACGATATTTATTTCCCCGATTCGACGAGCTCGCAAACTTCGAGAGTGGGATTGAACGATTCATCGCCGTGGGCTATGAATTTCTCGTCAAGAGAGAAGCCTTCGGGGAGGCGTTTGGGCTGATAGCCCGTCAGCTCTTTGAACGTGCGGTTGAAATTTCGAATAGTGGAGAAACCGCATCTGATAGCTACTTCGGTTATGGGCACTTTTCTGTCCGAATTGATTAAGCGAACGGCGTTGTTTATGCGCACGTAATTGAGATATTGTGAAAACGTCATACCTGACATAGCGTGAAAGAGGCGAGAGAAGTATGCAGGACTCATGCCCATAAAGCTTGCAGCTTCTTCAAAAGTATAAAATTCAAACTTTTCGGTGATTTCTGCCAGCAATTTTTTGAAGGACTGCGCGTTGGTGGGCGAAATGGTTTTAGGCACTATTTTCTCTGAGCGAAAAATCTCGACCATAAGTTTTTGCATGGCGGTAGCTACAACGACGTCGTAAAAAAACTTCTTCTCTTTAAGCTCTGCTTTAATTTTTCCGTAAAGCTGAGGTATACCGTAATCTTTGGTGATGTGCGCGTTAGCGAGCGTTAGATTATCTGCAAACGGACGAATAAGATCGTAGTCGAAAATGATAACTATCAGCATGGTTTCGGGATCACGCGCCTGCATATAATGCACCTGTCCACTGTCAATAAACAGCGACTCACCGCCAATTAACGTATGCTTTTGTTTGTCACAGAATACGTCAATTTCACCTTTTTCTACGCAGATAAGCTCGCAGTCGTAATGCCAATGGAGTAGGTTGTGCGAATTTTTATACTTTCCAACCCATACTTTTTCATTGCCTGAATACTTCCACACTTCGTGCTTTGCCAGCATGTGTCCCCCTAATGTTTAGATTTTCATTTCGCAAGTTTCATCTATATTCTAATTTTATAACGGTTTTTGTCTTTTGTCAACGAATTTTAGACAATAAATTTCCAAAATCGGATAATAAATTTCTTGAATTAGCGTTTTTTATGGAGTATAATATGTTTGACGATATTAAATCGTTCTCATTCCCATCATCTTTCTTCTTGCGATAAGCGACGGATATTCCTGTCGCTTGTTGCTTTTTTTGCGCTTAAAAACATTGTCAATAAAGACGGCTAAAAAATCGGACAATAAATTTCCATAATAAATCAATATATTTCTTGCAACCGCACTTTGTATGTGGTACTATATACGTGAAATAAAATAAAAGGGGCAAACCGATGAAAAAGATCTGTTTCAATGACAATTGGGCATACCGCCATTTGGACGAAGGTGAATGGAAAAACGTCACTCTTCCGCACGACGCGATGATAAGCGAAAAGCGCGTAGCAGGTAGCGACGGTGGAACGAACACCGGCTGGTATGAAGCGTATGACTACGAATACATAAAGAAGTTTACTCTGCCCGAAGAATATTCGGATAAGATTGTAACGCTGGAATTCGAGGGCGTATACCGTAAAGCCGAAGTATATCTCAACGGCGAGAAAGTGGCTTACCGCCCTTACGGCTATACGAACTTCTACGTTCAGCTTGACGACTTAAAGTACGGCGAGGAGAACGAAATCCGCGTTATCGCAAGAAACGCAGATCAGCCTAACTCCCGTTGGTACTCCGGCGCAGGTATTTACCGTCCCGTGACTATGTACGTATTGGACGTTAAGCATATACCTTTTAACGGCGTTCGTATCACGACGCTTTCGATTAATCCTGCCGTAATTGAAGTTAAGGTTAAGACCTCCGATATCGGCAAGGTAGATATTAAGATCGAAAAGGAGGGAGCTGAGGTAGCTTCTGCAAGCGCTAATTCGGACGGCGAAGCTACGTTTAACGTAGAGATTGCGGACGCTAAGCTTTGGACTCCTTCTGCTCCCGAACTCTATACGCTCACTGCTACCTTTGCAGGTGATGAAGCGGTAGAGGAGTTTGGTATAAGAACCATAAGCTGTGACGCTAAGAGCGGTTTCTGCATGAACGGCGAGCGCGTAATTATTCGTGGCGCATGCATACACCACGATAACGGTATTCTCGGCGCAAGATGCTACGAAGAAGCGGAGGAGAGAAAGATTAAACTCCTCAAAGACGCAGGCTACAACGCCGTAAGAAGCGCGCATAACCCTTGCTCCAAAGCAATGCTTCGCGCTTGCGACAAGCTCGGCGTAATGATGATGGACGAGTACGTGGATATGTGGTATATTCACAAGACCAAATACGACTATGCGGATTTCGTTTTAGAGTGGTATGAGCGTGATATTACGGATATGATTGAAAAGGACTATAACCATCCTTCCGTAATCATGTATTCGCTTGGTAACGAAGTTGCTGAAACCGGCCAGGAAAAGGGTATTGAGTTCTTTAAGACCATGAAAGAGGTTTGCAAAAAGCTCGATCCTATCCGTCCTGTAACGACGGGCGTAAACATCTTCTTCAACTACCTGCACGCTAAGGGCTTCGGCGTATATACCGACAAAAAAGCGGACGAGAATCCTCAGAAGAAGGTAGGTAGCGAGTTCTTTAACAACCTTGCCGGCATTTTCGGCGCAAAGTTCATGAAGACTATGGCGCTTCTCCCCGGTTGCGATAAGAAAACGCGTGATTGCTACGCGGCAATGGACGCGGCAGGCTATAACTACGGCATTAAGAGATATAAGGGCGACGTTAAGAAATATCCCGACAGAGTAATACTCGGTAGCGAAACGTTCTGCTCCGACGCATACAGATTCTATGAGTTTGCAAAAGAGCATCCTTCGCTTATAGGTGACTTCGTATGGGCAGGTATGGACTACCTCGGTGAAGTAGGTATCGGTTCGTGGGAATACCGCGACTACGCGCCCGACTTCCTCCACGGCGTGGGCTGGATTTCCGCAGGTAGCGGACGACTCGACTTACTCGGCGATAAGCTCGGCGAAGCCGATTATACCAGAGTGGCGTTCGAGCTTGAAGATAAGCCTCAGATTGCCGTCGTGCCCGTTAAGTATACTAAGGAGAAGCACTCGCCGTCGGCGTGGAAGTTCTCCAACGCGATTCCGAGCTGGTCGTGGAACGGTTTGGACGGTAGCCCGGCAAAAGTGGAAGTATACTCGCGCGCGCCTATCGTAGAACTTTACGTTAACGGTAAGAAAGTAGGCAAGAAGAAGTTCAAAAAGAATTGCAAATTCAATTTCAAAATCAAATACTACGGCGGAGAGATTACCGCGATTGCTAAAGACGAGAAGGGATGCGAACTTTCGCGCAATTCGCTTTATACCGCAGGTGACGAAACCGTACTTACCGTAAAACCGGAAGAAGCGCCTAAGAAGGGCAAGCTTTGCTTCGTTCGACTTGACTATACCGATGAAAAGGGAGTAGTTAAGCCTCTTGAAAGAGGAATTATTAACGTCAGCGTAGAGGGCGGTGAATTGCTTGCCGTAGGTTGCGGTTGCCCTTACAACGAACTTGGCTTTATGGAGGGCAAGACGGGTACTTACTACGGACGCGCTATGGCGGTAGTAAAGGTCGATGGCGATAAACTCGTCGTTACGGCAGACGATGGTAAGCTGGTAGGTAAATTAGAAAGCGACGTGAAATAAAATGGTTCGGAGGGGTAATGGAAAAAGTATATCAGGCGGTGGACGGACTCGTTTCGTACGCTAAGAAATATCTTGGACTCGACGAACGTGACGAAGTTTTTGCGAGAAATACGGTATTCTCCATTCTCGGTTTGGAATCGTACAAGGACGAAAAGTACGATGGCGTACTTCCGACTGTTCCCGATAAACTATTAAAAGAGCTAGATGAGGCTTGCATTGATGCAGGCCTTTTCGGCATTTACGACTGCGCGCGCTATAACGACGAAATTATGGGCGCGCTCATGATGCCTCCGAGCAAAGTTATCGATACTTTTAACGACGTTAAGGCTAAGGAAGGCTCTGAAAAGGCAACTGAGTGGCTGTACGACTATTCGGTCAAGAGCGATTACGTCAAAAAGTCAGCGCTGGACGCTAATCCACGCTTTGAAGCGGAAGGGCTTATCGTCACTATAAATAAATCCAAGCCCGAATTTCGCGATCCCAAAAAGGCGGCGAGCGGAAATAGCGTCAAGGGTGGTTATCCCAAATGCACGATTTGCCGTGAAAACGAGGGCTTTTCGGGCAGAAACAAGCGCACGCTTCGCACTGTAGATATTACACTCGGTGGCAAAAAATGGTTCTGGCAATTCTCTCCTTACGGATATTTCTATCAACACGGAATAGCGGTTAATACCGAGCATACGCCTATGCACGTGGATAAAAACACTTTCGTAAATCTTATGGATTTCGTAGACGTTTATCCGCATTACTTTATAGGCTGTAACGCGCCTCTGCCCAGAATAGGCGGTAGCGTCCTCGCTCACGATCATTATCAGGGCGGTGGAGAAGTGCTTCCATTACATAAAGCTCCGCCTGCCGTAAGCCTTAAATGGTCGGACTATCCCGAAGCGGAAATTTCCGTTCTCGACTGGCCGGGAACGGCGGTAAGAGTGAAAAGCACAGACAGAAATGCGGTTACCGAAGTATCGGAAATTATAAGAAAAGGCTGGGTAAATTACGAAAACGCTTCAATCGGCATAATCCCCCGTAGCGAGGAGGGCGAGCATAGCGCAATCAGCCCGACGGTAGTTAAGCGTGACGGAAAATACGAAATGACGATTATTCTCCGAAATAATATCACGACGGAAGAATACCCCGACGGCGTTTTCCACGCTCACCCCGAATTTCATACTATAAAGAAAGAGTCTATCGGGCTTATCGAGGCTCAAGGGTTGTTTATTCTCCCCGGCAGATTGGAAACCCAGCTTGCTGAAATCGAAAACCTTATCGTCAACGGGCTTCCGCTTGAAGGCGACGCGAGAGAGTTTGAACTCGTTTATGAGGAAATGAAAACGCGTTGCGGTGAAAACCCGACGGCGGAACAGGTTTCGGAGGAAATGAAGAAAGAACTAGGCAGTATTTGCAAGCGAATACTTGGCAATACGGCGGTGTTCAAGACGCAACCGGAAACGGTAAAATTCTTAAAAGGACTTGGTTTTACTTGCAATGATTGACGAAAAGTATTATGATTATAAAGTTACCGCCGCCGGTAGAGTAAATATTATCGGCGAGCACGTGGACTACTGCGGAGGCAAAGTCTTTCCCGCCGCTCTTTCACTGTGCAATACGGTATACGTCCGCGCAAACGGTACGAATAAAATTAACCTGTCCTGGACTACGTTGCCGGATAAAGTGTCGCTTGATTTAGACGACCTCGAATCATATAGACATCTTAAGTACGGCAATTATCAGGCTGGTAGCGCAATGATGTGGAAAAACGCAGGGCATAAGCTCGTTGGTTGCGATATGGTGCAGGATTGTACCGTACCGTTCGGAAGCGGTCTGTCCTCGTCCGCTGCGATTGAGGTTTCCACCATAGCCGCGCTTGCAACCGTTGCAGGCGAGAAGTTTAATCCCGTCGAGGTTGCGCTTCTTGCGCAACGAGCAGAGCGTGATTTTGCAGGCGTCAACTGTGGAATTATGGACCAATATGCTTCAGCTTGCGGAAAAAAAGACCACGCAATCCTGCTAGACTGCAAAACCCTCGAAAGGGAATACGTGCCTCTCGATCTCGGAGACTGCTCTCTCGTTATCATAAACTGCAACAAACCGCATAATTTAGTTACGAGCAAGTATAACGAGCGCCGAGCCGAAACAGAATATGCTTTGAGCGCGCTTCAGGCAAAGCTGGAAATCGGATGTCTTGCCGACCTCAGCGTAGCGGAATTTGAAAACTGCGCGCATCTGCTTGACGGCAAAGTCCTTGACAGAGCAAGACACGTCGTAGAAGAATGTGACAGAGTAAACAAAGCGACGAAGGCTATGCGTAGTGGTGATATTGCATATCTCGGTCAGCTTCTCAACGCTTCTCACGCTTCGCTCCGCGACTTATACGAAGTGACGGGTAAAGAGCTTGATACGTTAGCGTCACTCGCGCAGAGTCACCCCGCTTGTCTTGGTTCGCGTATGACGGGCGGTGGTTTCGGCGGTTGCACGATTTCTATCGTTAAGACGGAGGGCTTAGAAGACTTTAAGGCGTTCGTTAGCAAGGAATATGAAAAGGCTATCAGTTACGCGCCTACGGCGTACGACGCATCGGTGGGCGACGGTATTACCGTAACCAAGTTATAATGGCGGAATACTGCAGTCTTATAAAGGGACGATTTCGCTACAAAATTTTAAGGAGATAATAAATGAAAATACTCGTTACGGGTGGAGCAGGCTATATCGGATCGCATACTTGTGTGGAACTTCTTGAAAAAGGCTATGAAGTAGTGGTTATCGACAATTTCGATAACTCCTCTCCTATAAGCGTGTCGCGCGTTGAGCAGATTACGGGCAAGAAAATCAGTCTGTACGAAGCAGACGTCCGCGATACCGCCGTCCTCGACAAGATTTTTTCCGAGCATAAAATCGATTGCGTTATCCACTTCGCAGGGCTGAAAGCGGTGGGCGAATCCTGCGCAAAGCCCTTAGAGTATTACGACAACAATCTTTACGGCACGCTTGCGCTTCTTCAAGCTATGAAAAAGCACGACGTGAAGAAGATAGTGTTCTCCTCGTCCGCAACGGTGTACGGAAGCCCCGAACGTCTGCCTCTTGACGAAACGTGCAAAACGGGCGGTACTACCAATCCTTACGGCACAAGCAAATATTTTCAGGAGATTATGCTCCGCGACCTCTACGCTTCGGACGACAGCTGGACGGTGGTAATTCTTCGTTACTTTAATCCGGTTGGCGCGCACGAAAGCGGACTCATAGGCGAAGATCCGCAGGGCATACCCAATAATTTAACGCCGTTTATCGCAAAAGTAGCGGTGGGTGAGCTGAAAGAAATCGGCGTATTCGGCAACGATTACGACACGCCGGACGGTACGGGCGTGCGCGACTATATCCACGTCGTTGACCTCGCTAAAGGACACGTTTCCGCCATCGAAGGTACTCCGAATAATGGTGTATATACCTATAATCTCGGAACGGGCGTGGGTTACAGCGTACTCGACGTTATCAAAGCTTTTAATAAGGCGTGCGGAAAAGAGCTTCCGTACGTGATTAAGCCTCGTCGCGCAGGCGATATAGCTTCTTGCTACGCCGACGCAAGCAAGGCTAAGCGTGAGCTCGGTTGGGAAGCCAAGCTTGGTATTGACGATATGTGCGCGTCGCTCTGGAATTGGCAGAGCAAAAACCCCAAGGGATATAAAAGCTAAAAATTACGTATGAGGAAAGAATGATCGGAAAAAGCAAGTATGACGAATATCTCGGAAGGGACGTTTACCTATATACGCTTTGTGGCGACGGATTGACGGTGGGCGTAACCGACTTCGGCGGTGTTATTCAGTTCATCGAACTTGATACGCCGAGCGGACGAAAAAACGTCGCTCTGGGATTTGACGGCATAAAAAATTATATAGACAGCAAGACTTACGCAGGCGCGGTAGTCGGGCGCGTCGCTAACCGCATAGAAAACGGCAAATTTTCCATTGACGGAAAAGAGTATGAACTCGACCGCAACGACGGCGAAAACTGCAATCATAGCGGATTTGACGGCTATGATAAGCGGTTCTTCGAAGCGGAAACTGACGGCGACACGCTTCGCCTTACGCTGGATAGCGCAGACGGCGATCAGGGCTTTCCGGGCAGACTGAAACTGACGGTGGAGTATACCGTAAGTGGCAAACAGCTTGACGTCAAGTTCTCGGTAGTTAGCGACAAAGATACGCTCTTTGCTCCGACGAGCCACACGTATTTCAACCTCGGCGGTGAGGAGGACGGTAGCGCAGGCGATACGCTTCTTTATATTAACGCAAACTCGTATACGCCTAAAAAGAGCGATAACGTTCCGACAGGCGAGATCGAGAGCGTAGACGGCACGCCGTTTGATTTCCGCTCGGCAAAACGCATTGACGAAGATATTACAAAGGTAGACGGCGGTTACGACCACAATTTCGTAGTAGACGGCGAACTTAACGCAAAAGCGACGTGCGAGCGTTCGGGCGTTTCTATGGAAGTGTATTCCGATTTCCCCGGTATTCAGCTCTATACGGGCGGAGGGCTGGACGGCAAGCAGGGCAGAAGCCGAAAGTATTATCCGCTTGACGCGTTCTGCCTCGAACCTCAGTATTTCCCCAACGCAATTAATACTCGGACCTTTAAGTCACCCATTCTCAAAGCAGGCGAAAAACGTAAGCATTACATAAGATACGTATTTAACGTGTAAAAGGCGCAGTTATGCGCCTTTTTCTTTGTAAAAATATCAAAAATTATACTTACCATTTTTGAAATAATGTTGATTTTGGTAAAATTAAGGATGCTTATCCTAAAATGGTTATAGCTCGAACTCGCCATGATGAATATCAATATGAAGGCGTACGAATTATAGATATTTCAGACTGGCTTTTGAAGTGATAGACAAAAATGATATTTTTTCAAAAATGGTAAATAAAAAATAAAAA